>JAYQJM010000001.1:0-34547 GCA_038142145.1 Candidatus Actinomarina sp.
GTGTTATTTCATTAGGTAAATTTGCTGGATCTCTTGCAGATCAAGCAGTTGAAAATGGCGTCTACACAGCCCCATGGGATGAAGATTCTGGTGAGAGAAGTGATAGACATGGCTATATATATGGAAGGTTATAAAATAATATAATGCAGAAATTGTCTCTAAGAGATCGAATTAAAGAAGCCAGAGTAAACTCTGGTGAAAATTTTAAAGGTGGAAAACTATGGTCAAGTATTTTCCGACCAGGTTCTCCTTTTAGAAAAGGATATGTAGATAGTCCTCGTAACAGATCATATGTTGTGATGAACAATGTTCTTTACCACCTACACCCAGTGAAGGTGAAAAGACACGGTGTTCGACTTTCATATACACTCTGTTTAGGTGGATTGAGCTTTTTTCTTTTTCATCGTTTTAACAATTACAGGAATATGGTTAATGTTTTATTTCCGCCCAACAGAGCTTGCATATGTTGATATTCAAAATTTACAAACAAGTATTGCTTTTGGATCTTTAGTACGAAATATGCACAGATGGGGTGCACACCTTATGGTTTTGGTTGTATTCCTACATATGTCTCGAGTTTTTTACCATGGAGCTTATAAAGCACCTAGAGAATTTAACTGGGTAATTGGAGTTATTTTATTACTTCTTACCTTACTGCTCTCTTTTACAGGGTATTTATTGCCTTGGGATCAGTTAGCTATTTGGGCAGTAACAGTAGGAGGTAACATGGCTGGCTACACGCCTGTTATCGGTGCCCAGGCCAAGTTTGGTCTATTTGCAGGTTTGGAAGCTACTACTGCTACATTGTTGAGATTTTATGTTCTTCATGTTCTCTTCTTACCTTTTATCATCGTAATTTTTATGGCTGTACACTTTTGGAGAGTTAGAAAGGATGGAGGAATCTCCGGACCTTTATAGGATAATTTATGGTAGAAATTCCAGAACATTTATTAATTCGTTCGGCTGAAGCAAGAGCAAAAGCTCTCGGCATAACAGTTGACCAGGCTCTTGCCGAAATGAAAGGCGAATCAGCTCCGACAGTTGTTGAAAAAGAACCAGAGGTTAAAATCATTGATGAAAAACCAGCTGAACCAGTTGTTGCAGAAAAACCAGCTGAACCAGTTGTTGCAGAAAAACCAGCTGAACCAGTTGTTGCAGAAAAACCAGCTGAACCAGTTGTTGCAGAAAAACCAGCTGAACCAGTTGTTGCAGAAAAACCAGAGGTTGATCCCAATGCTCCTAAAGAAGTTGAATTTGCTCCAGAAGTAAAAGTTACACAAAGACTATTAACAGTAGTTAAAGCTAAACCAATTCAAAAGACTGTTGCAGAACCAGTAGATAAAGTAAATACTTGGCCACACTTAATGCTTCCTGAATTTGTTGCCTTAATGTCTATGACAGCATTTTTGATTTTTCTTTCTGCAATTCTTCAAGCACCACTTCTTGAAGAGGCAAACCCTAATGTAACACCTAACCCAGCAAAAGCTCCTTGGTACTTCTTAGGTCTTCAAGAGCTACTTTCATATTGGGATCCTCAAATAGCAGGTGTGATGATTCCTCTTGTTCTTGGTGTAGGTTTGTTCATGGCCTTCCCATATATTGACAGGAATCCAGAGACAAAACCATCTAAGAGAAAATTTGCAATAATGTTCTATACATTCTTCCTTGCCGGTGCAGGTGTATTAACTATTATTGGAGTTTTATTTAGAGGCCCCGGTTGGAACTGGACGTATCCTTGGATTGATGGAATTTGGTTTGATGATCTCTTAGATTGGATTCATTTCGAATGAGCATTGTTGAACTCTCCTTTGCAGGCTTTGTAGCCATTGGCATTCTTGGAATAATTGGTATTGGCGTAATAGTTACAGGTAGAGCGCCAAAAAGTATCAATTGGAAAAAAAATGTTGATAAGAAAGCACTTAAAGAAGATAAATCCCAAACAAACTTTTTAGAACCAGATCTTCCTAAAGGCGAAGCAGATGTTGTAGAGGAATCAATTGAGTCAGAAGAAGCTTCAGAAGGTGCAGTTAAGCTTGAAGAAAATGTTATTTATGAAGAAATTTCTGAAGAAGAAGCAGGAATTACTAGAAGACAATTCTTATCTAAGGCTTTAAGAATTTCATTTGGAGCATTCGCAGGTATTCAATTAATTTCATACTTAGGGTTTTTGTGGCCAAAAGTATCAGGTGGGTTCGGTTCAAAAATTGACGCAGGTTCAATAGAAGAAATTAAAGACCAACTTTATCAAGCAGACGGTTCAGTAATTCCAGCTTTCATTCCAGCCGCTAGAGCATATGTTCTGCCTTTAGACGATAGCGCAGCATCAAAATCACAGTTTGGTTCAGGTTCAACGGTTGCAGATGGTTTAGTTGCTGTATATCAAAGATGTGTTCATCTAGGATGTAGAGTCCCATGGTGTAACTCTTCACAGGGATTTGAATGTCCTTGTCATGGTTCAAAATACAATATGATTGGTGAATACTTTGCCGGTCCTGCGCCTAGAAATTTGGATAGATTTAATGTTTCATCAGTTTCAGGAAGATTGATTATTGATACTGGAACAATTGTTGAGTCACCTAGAGCACCAGGTATGTCTGTTAAGTATCCTCAAGGTCTCTCATGTATAGCACTTAGTACTGAGGAATAATAGATGACTAGCTCAATACTTATTACTTTAATCTCACTTGGATTAGTCGGGGCTTTGGCATATTTTGCAGCTGTAGGATTTAGAGGTTCTGGAAAAGTTGAAGATTACGCACCAAACTTATCAAAATATCGTCCAGATGATGACCTAGAAACAAAAACGCTAGATAAAACTTTAACAGTCGCAGTATTAGTTGCTTCACTTTTAACAATCATGATTCCGCTTTATTACCTTGGTGAGCAAAATAGACAAGAGTCTTTTGTTGAAGAGTTTGAAGAAGTCTCAGTTGAAAGAGGTGAACACCTTTATGAAGAGTTTGGATGTGGAAACTGCCATGGTGTTGATGGTTCAGGAGGGGCGGCTTCATATGTAGAAAAGAGAAGTGGTATAAATGTTACTTGGGCAGCTCCTGCAATAAACAATGTATTTTATCGATATGACGATGAAGAAGTTCGTTACTGGTTAATTTATGGAAGAGCTAACTCACCTATGCCTGCTTGGGGATTAGAGGGTGGCGGACCAATGAACGACGGACAGCTAGATGATTTAATTGAGTATCTACATCATTTCCAAATAGAACAAAATGAAGAACTACAAACTATAGAAACTAACATTAATAGTTCACTTCTTCGACTAGAAACCTCTGGACTATTGGTTGAAAATGAAATTATTAAACAAAATGAGTTAATCCAAAGCGTGAAAGATGCACCATCTAAGCTTCCAGTAATTCAAGAAGCAGTAGTGTATGTCGACGAAGTTCTAAGTCGAGAAGGTGGGATTGATACAGATGAAGATGGTTTAAGTGACTCTCAAGAAACTGACTTGTCAGAGTATAGCGCAAAAATTAATGAGGTATTAGGAACCTCAGTATTGAATTTAGATCCAGATAATGAAGAATCAATTCCAGGTAGAAAAGATTCGTCAGTTGCGAATGGCTTTATGTCACAACTAGAATCTGAACTTATCAATATCAGAATTGTTGCTGAGGGTTACGATAAGTTTTTAACAGAAGCTGAAACTGGATTAGCATTTTTGGAAAAAGCATTAGCGGATAAACTTTGGGAAGTTTCATTCGAAGAAATTGCAGAATCAACTTTTGACGGAGATATTGAAAAAGCGAAACGTGCAGTTGGTTTATTTAATGCATATTGTGCAAGGTGTCACACTGCAGGTTACTCAGCTGGGGTTGCTTATACAAAAGAAATTGCATCAGGTGGTCTTGGACCTGCATTAAGAGCAGGCAGGGTAAACATTCAGTTCAAACAACGTGATGATTTAATAGATTTCATTATTAAAGGCTCAGTAAATGGAAAAGGTTACGGAGTTAATGGTGTTGGTGGAGGTAAAATGCCAGGATTTGGAGCAGTATTACCGGAATCTGACATTGCTTTAATTATTGATTATTTGAGAGGAATGGAACCAGATGCGTGAAATAATGAGATCACTGCTTTCAGCTAACTTAACAGTTACTGGAATCATAATGTTTATAGGATCAATCATCGTGTTTACTGGATCTGTCTATTTAATTAACGCTACAAATGTTGGAAAAAGGCTTGGGTTTTTAATAACTGGTGCCGCTACGTTTGGATGGGGTGTCATTAACTCAATCTTTTTTATTCTTTATGCACCTAGAGGTCCAGCTCCATCATCAATTGATGGTTTAAATGCTTTTGAAATCAGAATTATTCCAATTACTTTTTTAATTGGATCATTGATTCTCTTTGTCATGTTTCTTCTAGCCATGAATAGATTTGAAGAAGAACAACTTGAAAAAGAAAATGGAGATAATTAGATTATTTCTATGACATCAATTTGGTTCATTGCGACCATAGTTTTAATATTTGTTGAACTACTTGTCACAACGTTTGTTTTTTTACCATTTGCGGTAGGTACTTTTTTTGCTGGACTCGTGTCTCTTATTACCGATAACCAAAACGCACAACTTACAACCTTTGTAATCTTCAGCATTGTTGGGGTTTATTTATCAGTAAAAGTTTTTGGGCCAAGAAGAAAATCTTCTGAAAGTAGTGAATCTTTTAATGAAGGAGCATATAAGTATATTGGGAAATCATTTATCGCAACAAAAGAATTAGATCCGTATTCATCAACTATTCAGCATGTTTACGGAGATGACTGGCAGGTTGTTTCCAAAGAAAGAAGAATTCCAGAAGGTACTTTAGTAAGTATTACAAACGTAAGTGGAGTAAAATTAGAAGTGGAAGAAGTGAAAGGTTAGAATAGTTTTATGGATGTAATTTTTGGATTAATTAGATGGGTAATAATAATTGCTCTTCTAGGAGTTGTTTTATTTAGAATTTTTAGGATTATTAGACCTTTCGAGTTAGGTCTAGTTGAAAGACTAGGTAAATATGTAAGAGAAGCTCAACCAGGTCTTAATATAGTTCTACCTGGTATTGAAAGAATAATTATTGTGGATATGCGTGAACAAGTTATTGATGTTCCACCTCAAGAGGTCATTACAAAAGACAACGTAACAATAACAGTTGACGCAGTTATTTACTATGAACCTACAGACCCTAAAAAGCTTGTTTATAACGTTGGAGATTTTGTCAATGCAGCTACTAAATTAGCACAAACAAACCTAAGAAATGTTGTTGGTGACTTAGAGTTAGATGCTGCCTTAACTTCAAGAGAAACTATTAATACATCTCTCAAATTAATTCTTGATGAAGCAACAGACAAGTGGGGAACACGAGTTGTAAGAGTAGAAATTCAAAGAATTGATCCTCCTCAAGATGTCCAAGATGCTATGAACAAAGTTATGAAAGCTGAAAGAGATAGAAGAGCTGCTGTTACTGAAGCAGAAGGTGAAAAGAGAGCAGCGATTCTTACTGCAGAAGGCAGAAAAGAGTCTCAGGTCTTAGATGCAACTGGTGAAGCAGAAGCTTTGAAACAAGTTGCTGATGCTCAGAAATATGAAAAAATTGCTATTGCTGAAGGTGAAGCTGTTGCTATTGAAAAAGTCTACGAAGCAATTCATAAGGGAGATCCAACAAATGACCTTATTGCTATCAAATATTTAGAAGCTCTAGAAAAAGTAGCAAATGGTAATGCGACAAAGATTTTCTTACCTGCTGATTTATCAGCAACACTTGGAAGTATTGGTGCAATAGCTGAATTATTTCAAGATACTGAAGAAGAATAAGATTAACTTAATCTAGAAATAGCAATATATAAACCAAGCCCAATAAGAGTAATCCCACTAATTTTATTAATTAGCCGTTTAGTTTTTATTGAAGAACTTTGAAAAAAGAAGTTACTCAGATAGGCGTAAGAGATATCTGCAAAAAGGTTAATAAGCACTGTTATTAATCCAAGAATAATTAATTTATTTAGTACGTCTATTTCATTCGAAATAAACACAGGAAGTATTGTTAAATAAAACAACCACATTTTTGGATTTACTAAATTAAGTTTTAAACCTGCGATGAAAGATTGCTGTAAATTTTCCTTGATTTCATCTTTAATTTTTGAATTAAATGTTGATACACCTTTGTAAACAATATAGATAGTTCCAACAATATAAATTACAGTAAGAAATTGAGGTACAAGATTGAATATATATGAAATTGTAAAAGCTGAAATAAGTGTAATGATTAAAGCACCTAAAGCAGAACCTAGTGCGACTTGAATTCCATTCTTTCTTCCTTTTTGGACCGATTCATTAATAATCAAAGCAATAATTAATCCAGGACTAAAAGCAACACTTAATTGAACAATTAAAAATTCAATAATTGAAAGCTCTGAAAGCATTAATTAAGGCTGTTTAATAATAAATTGTAAAATTTGTCATGATGGCATCTCTGAACGACCAAAATTTTTGGAGATTCAGGTTCTAGATTTGGATAATCCAATATACATCCACCTCTAGTCATTCCGTCACGCGTATCTACTCGAACATTTACATTTGTAGATTCTGAAATGATTTCTTTATCTAAATATACAGACATTGCTAAGGGATCAGGGAAACCATAACAATCTTGACCAATAGCTTCAATCATAAACTTTCTTATATGAGTATGAATTTCACTTGTATATTTTGAGTATTTAGTATCTAAATTCTCTATTTCAACAATTTTATCAACATCAATCATTGCATCATAAAGTGATGGGTCCCATCCAATCATGGTTATAGGTATTCCAGAATTTAAAACAATATCAGCTGCTTCCGGATCTACCCAGAAATTATACTCTGCAAATTTAGTCGTATTACCGAGAGCATTCGAACTTCCACCCATTACATAAAGGTGATTAACGCTATCAAGATTTTCATGATTGTCTTGAACAAGATGAGCTATGTTTGTAAGCGGGCCAAGTGCAACAATATCTACGGAATCATTTTTAGATAAAGCCTCTTTGTAGAATTCTCGAGCACTTATATCCTGGACAAAATTTTTACTAGGCTTTATTCCAACATCACCGACTCCATCAACTCCATGTACATATTGTGCTGACATTGACTCATTTTGATAACTTAAAGCAATTTCTTTTGCTTTTTTTGCATCATGTACTTCTAGATAATCTCTTACTAAGGGTTTTTCAGCACCTTTGTAAACAGGAATTGAGACATCACACAATTCATTTACATAGTTTGTGTTTATTAGACCTTGTTCTAAGGGTACGTTTCCAGCAACGATTGAAACACCTAAGATATTTTCAATTGGTACATTTCTATAGGCCATAATTAACGCAACAGCATCATCAGATCCTGTATCTGCATCAATTATTAACTTTGTCATTGTTTTACCTTAATTATTTCAGGAACACCCTGTTTAAATGAAACTTCACAATCTTTGTACTCCTCTGAGATTTGATTACTTAAGATAATTAGAAGTTCTAGTAAAGAATCTTTTTTACCATCTGATGAACCAAATGTTTGCGGACTACTATCAAATACCTTTTTTATTTCGGTACAAATCTGAATCGCCTCTGACTTATTTATGTTGTCATCTAGTTTTTTCTTTGTGATTACTTCGAAACTTTTTCTGTGTCGTCTAGGTAAAGAAAATTTCATAACTGTATTCTACTCAAATCAAATTCTTCTTTTGAAAAGATACTTCGTAATCATCTGAGTATTTTTTAGTACTAAATTCTCTAAATCCATTTTTTTCATGGAAATTAAATGATATTTCATTTTTTTTAGGTAAAAGGTTAATTTCAGCAGTTAGGAATTTAATATTATTCATAATTGCAAATTTTTCTACGTGTTGATAAATTTCTTTACCTATATTTTGTCCACGATGATTTTCATGAACTGCAATTCGGTCAATGTATAAGAAATTATTCATTTGTTTTTGAATTTCTATAAAGTTCTTATGATTTTGTTCAGTCAGAAATGAAGTAGAGGTTTTATTATCTTGAAAACAGATTAC
This sequence comes from Candidatus Actinomarina sp., assembly GCA_038142145.1. Lineage (GTDB taxonomy): Bacteria > Actinomycetota > Acidimicrobiia > Actinomarinales > Actinomarinaceae > Actinomarina. The sequence continues at coordinate 8,038 of JAYQJM010000001.1, forward strand.
AAATCCTACTACAGTTTTATTTTCTACAATACAACAGTTGTAATCTGAGTTTTCTACAAGAAGTTTAAACTCATCAAGAGGTCGATCACCAACTTCCGGAACGTTATTCTGATTTATTACATGACATGCTTCAACATAATCATTTATAATTTCACTTTTTAAGAATTTCTCCACGATAGGAATATACATTTAATGTATAAAAATGTAAAATATTTACTTATGAAACAAGTTCTCATGAGCCCGCCAGATTATTTCAAGGTCGAGTATGCAATCAATCCATGGATGAAAGCAGGAATTAGTGTTGATTTAGATCTTGCAAAAAGGCAGTGGAATAATTTAAAACAATCAATTGAACTAGCTGGTGCTGAGGTAAAAACTGTTAATCCAAATGAAAATCATCCAGATTTAGTTTTCACCGCTAATTCTGCAATTATTAATAACAAACAAGTTTTAATTGCAAATTTTAAGTTTGAAGAACGAAGAGGTGAGGAAGTTCTTTATAAACATTGGTTTGAAGAAAATAATTATGAAGTCGAAAGAATCCCAAGTGACTTTAAATTTGAAGGAAGAGGCGATGCATTTGTTTATGGTGATTACTTAATTGGTTCATATGGTATTAGAAGTGATAAGGAAGCTTTACTTTATATAGCTGAGAAATTTAAATTAGAGCCAGTAATTGAAGAACTGGCAACAGATAAATTTTATCATCTTGATACTTGCTTTCAATTTTTCCCAACAGGTGATGCTATTTTTTATCCAGGAGCATTTAAAGATCCAACTTTAAAATCTTTTAGTAAGTTTTTTAATCTAATTCCTGTATCTGAAAATGATGCAAATCAACTTGCGTGTAATGCAGTTGTAGTGAATGAAACAGTTATTTTTCCATCTGAAAAAATTGATGCCATCCAGACTGTTGAATCATTAGGATTAAATGCTGTTGTTGCAGATGTATCTGAGTTTTTAAAATCTGGCGGCGCATGTCAGTGTTTAGTGATTGCATTAAACTAAGCATCAAATGATAAAAAGATTATTTAAATTAATTATTTGGCCTATTAAAAAAATAGTTCTGTTGCCGTTTAAATTTCTTTTATATTCACTTCTAATTTTCGTGATATTAGTTTTATTTTTTCAATACCGTGCAGATTATGAGGTTGAAGTATCGCCATTATCTAAAACTGAATATGAGAATTGTATCGAATCTATAGAAAGTTATGATGTAACAATTAATATGTTGTCTGAATATGTAGAAAACCTAGACAGTGTTCAGAGAGAGTTTTTAGAAACTAGATTACCTGAAAACTTTAAAATTTTACTAGAACCACAAACCCTTGATCCTGATAAGTTCGAAGGTCTGAAAGGCAGCCTTAAGACTTACTTGCAAGGTGGAAGGTTTCCAGGATTTGATGGAAAAGCATTATTCCCTCAAGCAGCTAGCTTATGTAGATCAGGACTGGGTTAAATCTAAAACAGAGGCTCCGGTAAGTTCAAGAAGTGTTTCTGGTGATAAAAAGAATTTGAACTCCCTATTTCCAGCACCAATAAATATTTTTTCCCTTTCTAATACTTTCTTATCAACAAAAATTTTAATTTCTTGAGGTAAACCTAGCGGACTAATACCTCCATATATTTGATGGGTTACGCTTTCAGCTTCTTCCTTAGATGCAAAACTAACTTTTTTTGACTCCATTGCTTGTTTTGCTTTATGGTTTACATCTAACCTGCTAGATCCCAGTACACAAAACATTGTATAAAATTCTTCGGGTTTTTTTGATTTTATCAATATTGCATTACAAGAATCTTCAATATTATGTCCGTAATGATCACAGAAGTTTTGAGTATCTGAAAATTCGTCCAGGCATTCAAAAAGCTCTAATTTGTCTTGGTTATTGTTATAAATATTTTCAACTGTATTGTGAAGTTTTGCCATAAAGAATATGATATCTTATTTATCATTAGTTACAATTTTTATATGGAATTCGAAACCATAATTGAGCCTTTTAAGATTAAGTCAGTTGAATCACTACCTATTACATCAAGGGAAGAAAGACAAAATTTTCTCGAAAGAGAAAGTTGGAATGTTTTTGGTCTCAGATCCCAAGAGGTAACCATTGACTTACTGACTGATTCAGGTACAGGTTCAATGTCCTCTGAGCAATGGGCAGCAATTATGCGAGGTGATGAAGCTTATGCTGGGTCACATTCTTGGCAGAGATTTCATGAAGTTGTCTCTGAGTTAACGGGCTACAAGCATATTATTCCTACCCACCAAGGAAGAGCAAGCGAAAAAATACTTGCAACGATTTCTGTAAAAGAAGGCGATATTATTCCAAGTAATAGTCACTTTGATACAACAAGAGCAAATTTTGAGTTTGCTCAATCACAACCAATCGATTTATTATGCAAAGAAGGTTTAGATCTCCTCTCACCTGCACCGTTTAAAGGCAATATTGATTTGGAAAAACTTGAGGAATTATTGGATGGTCCAGATAGTGATAAAGTTCCATTCGTATTAATGACAATAACAAATAACACTGGTGGTGGTCAGCCAGTTTCAATGGAAAATCTTAAAAGTGTCAAAGAGTTATGTACTAAATACAATAAAATGTTAATTCTAGATGCTTGTAGATTTGCTGAGAATGCTTGGTTTGTATCCCAAAGAGAAGAGGCGTACAAAGATGTTGAAATTAGAGACATTGCTAAAGAAGCTTTTCGTCTTGCTGATGGCTGCACAATTAGCTTAAAAAAAGACGGATTTGGAAATATAGGTGGCTTACTTGCATTTAATGATGATCAATTAGCGGAAGAAGCTAGAAATCTTTTAATACTAACTGAAGGTTTTCCAACTTATGGGGGTTTAGCCGGACGAGACTTAGATGCTTTAGCCCAAGGTTTAAAAGAAATAACAGATAGAAATTATCTTGAATACAGAGCTAGGTCAATCAGCTATTTAGGCGAGAAAGCTTTAAGTTACGGAATTCCAATAGTACAACCTGCAGGTGGTCATGCCTTATATATAGATGCAAAAACATTCTTACCTCACATACCTCCGCATGAGTACCCTGGACATTCATTGGCTTGTGAAATTTATCTTATAGGTGGAGTTCGGGCTGTAGAGCTTGGAACTCTCGCCTTTGGAGTTGCTGGACAGAATGGTGAACCCGATACTCCAGCTACCCATGAGTTAGTGAGATTAGCTGCTCCAAGGAGAACGTACACTCAAAGTCATTTTGATTATGTTGCAGAAGTCTTGAAAAAATTAGCTGAAAGAAAGGACAAACTTAAAGGGTATAAAATACTTGAGCAGCCAAAATTGCTTAGACACTTTACAGCTAAACTCGAACCTCTAAAATAATCTAGATGAAAAAATTTCTATTATTATTTTCTATATTTTTCATATTTTGCTCTCAACCTGTTTCGGAAGAAATTAGCGAAGCTGTTCAAACTACAGTACAACAAGTTGAAGAGGAAGTAGACCAAGAACCTGAACTATATGTAATGTTGATGTGGCATCAGCATCAGCCTTACTATACAAAAAATGACGAAGGATACTACACACGACCTTGGGTTAGGGTACATGCTACAAAAGATTATTTAGATATGGTAGAACTTGTTGCTGATTATCCAGAAATGAAGGCAACATTCAATTTAACACCAGTATTACTGAGACAACTTGAAGACTACTCAAACGGCGCAAAAGACCTCTACTGGTATTACACCGAGATCCCAGCTGATCAATTAACTCAGGAAGACAAATCATTTATAGTATCTAGATTTTTTGATACTAATCCAAAAGTGATAGCTAGATTTCCGCGATACGTTGAGCTTAGAAATAGTAATCAATCATGGGAGGAGTGGTCCAGTCAAGACTTTAGAGATTTACAAACCTTATTCAATCTAGCGTGGACAGATCCTAAATATTTGAACCAAGAACCATTAAAGAGTTTGGTTGAAAAAGGACAAAACTATGATGAAGAAGATAAATCTATTCTTCTCAACGAACATTCAAAATTAATTGATAAAGTCATTCCTGCACATGCAGAGCTCTGGGAAAGCGGTCAAATTGAGGTTACAACAACACCATATGCACATCCAATCCTCCCACTAATATTCGACACAAACCTAGCTGCAGTCGGTGATGTTGGAGCAGAACTACCTGAAAATAGATTCAACAAACCTATTGATGCAGCTATTCAGGTTGAAAAGGGCTTAGACCTAGCTGAAAGATTATTAGGAAAACGACCAACTGGTATGTGGCCAGCTGAAGGCGCTGTATCTCAAGAGGTTCTAGGAATGTTTGCAAAAGAAGGAATTAAATGGATTGCAACTGGAGAATATGTTTTATCTAAATCTTTAGACATACCTACATTTAAAAGAAATACAAAAGGGATAGTTACAAATCCCGAAATACTTTATACACCTTGGTATGGACAACTAAACAGACAAGATGATGTTGCAATATTTTTTAGAGATTTGGCTATTTCAGATCAAGTTGGTTTTACTTATAGTGGCATGTCAGCAGAAATGGCTGTTGCAGACATGATGAAATCTCTAGAAGCTGCAAGAGAAGTTAGTGCAACTTTAGATAAGCCACTTGTTGTATCAATAGTTTTGGATGGAGAAAATGCTTGGGAGCATTATCAAAATGATGGGATAGACTTTCTGAGCCTTATGTATGAAACATTTACAACAACAGAATGGCTCAAAACGACAACTCCAACTGAGTATATTGAAAAATATGGTCCACAAATTAATAAGTTAGATAGCGTATTTCCTGCATCTTGGTTTCAGCCAAATTTTGCTACTTGGATTGGAGAAACAGAAGAGACTTATGCCTGGGATTATCTTCAAAAAACAAGAGCCTATTATGACAGAGCTAATGCGTCTGGAAATTATACAGATGAGCAATTGGAGTTAGCTTTTGACTATATGTTACTCGCAGAAGGTTCTGATTGGTTCTGGTGGTATGGTAGTGATCAGTCTAGTGGTAATGATGACTATTTTGGTTCAGCGTATCGTAACTTATTAAAATATGTTTATTTATCATTAGGGGATTCACCCCCTGCTTATTTAGATATTCCAATTATTTCTCCATCTGCACAATTATTTGATTCTCAATCTGAGTCGATTTTAGAAACGAACCAAGCACTGCTTATAAGTGGTTCTATAAATAATACTATTTGGAACGATGCTGGAGTCATTAAGTCCGATGGTCTTATATCTCAGATTCAATATAGATTTTCTAACGAGTTTCTGTATCTCTCTTTTCAGAAATCTTCATCTGCTATGGCAGAATCAAATCCTTGGAGGAATATAGATTTAGATATATATTTAGAAAGTCCATCACGAACAAAACTGAGAAGATCTTCTCTGCCTGTAAAAGATGGAGTAAATGTTAATCAAGAGTTTTTAGGTATTGAAACCACCCAAGCTATTTTCCACAAAGCGGAAAGTTTAAATGGAGAATCTTATTTCACATGTACAAAAAGAGATCTTCCCAATGAAGGTAGTGTAAAAGAGGAAACTTTTTCTACAGAGTGTTTAACAAAAAAGACTACTGAGATCTCATCATTCGGAAATGAATTATTTGTCAAAGTTCCCTTAGAAGAGCTGGGGTCTTTAAGCTTTGGAGACAAGATAAAACTAAGAATGTATTCAGATATTTTTGAAAATTATATTGAGCCTCAAAGACCACTCGCATTGTTTGTACCTGAGGTTTCTACTGTTGAGCTATTTTTAGACATTACTGATCCAATAAATGATGATTATGGAGAGGGTTCATATACATATCCTTTAGATGGTGTGTTCATTCCTGGAAGTTATGATTTTGAAGGATTTTCTGCAGGTATTGCTGAGGGAAGCTTAGTAATGAATTTTGATATTTTAAGTGCTGTCAAAAATCCATGGGGGTCACCAAGAAGTTTGTCAGTACAAACAATTGATGTCTATATTGATAAAGATTTTGGTGCAAATACAGGTGTTAAGGAACTAGGAAATTATCGATTTGCTAAAATGCCGGAATCTTCAGGTTGGGAGTATCACATTGTTATTGAAGGTTGGGAACCTCAAATTTGGAAAGCTCTCCCCAATGGTGAGTCAGAACTTGTAACTAATCAGTTCGATATCGTAGTTGTGCCTGACAAAGGAGTTATAGTTGCGAAGCTCGATATAGAAAATCAGCTGGGTGGAGGGAATCCAGAGGATTGGCATTATGGAGTTATAATTATGTCACAAGATGGATATGGACCAAATGGTTCAAGAATTAGAGAAATAAATCCATCCGGAGAACAATATCGCGGTGGAGGAGCACCAAACATAGTTAATCATCCAAATATTTTTGACGTAATATCACCAAACGAAGGAGAGCAAGAAGAGTACCTCAGCTCCTACGGTGAATACGAGGGTTCAATCGATGATATGCCACTAGATGTGTTAGCGAGCATTCCTTTAGTAACTAAAAATCAATAAATTTAGTTTTTTTGATTTTGTAATTTCTGCTTTTTAATTGGACTTGATCCTGTTTCAATGATTTCTTTATAAGCTTTATCAAATGCTTTAAGCTGCCAGCCACTCATTCTTGATCTACTAATTTCAACAACTTGTTTTTTTTCTTGATCAGAAAAACTAGACCACTTTGCTATCTCAGGAGTAGATCTTCCACATCCGTAACACAAGTCACTTCCTGGATCTGTAACACAAACACTTATACATGGTGAAGGAATTGTCATGAAACTTATATTAATCCATCTGCAATATTTTAATTAACTCTTTAGTGGCTTTGCTTAGGTAATGTTTAGGTTGATTTAGACCATCAACTCCACATTCAAAGGTCTGTTTAAAAAAGTTTTCTTTTGCTTTATACTGACCACCCAAAAAATAGCTACTACCATTAAAGCCATTTAAAAGTTCACCTATAATTTTTCCTTCTAATGAAGATTCATCAAATTTTCCCTCACAAAATATTCCGATGTCATATTTTTTTAATTTATTAAGCAAGCCTGTTTGTTTTAAAAAATATTCTGGACCATTTAAAACTTCACAGCCAAGTATTTGATTTAAAGTAAATGTTAAACCTCCAGCTGCACCACTTGATTTTTGTTGAGGGTTTAAGTTTATTTTTAGCTCAGTCTCAATAAGTCCTATTAGTCTTTCAACTTGTTGTTTATGATTTTGTATATCAGCTGAACTTAAACCTTTTTGAGGACCAAATATATCAAAACATGAATTATCACCTAATAACGAAATGTGGGTATCACTTAAAACTTTTAAATTTAAATCAGTATCAAAGTTGGAAGCATTTACTTTATCAATGAATGGAAAATCTTTAGGTTTTGGATCAGAAATAGTTTGTCCATTTGAGATAAACTCCATTCCTAGACTACTTAGTATTCCAATTCCAAAGTCTATAGTTTTAGAACCACCTGTTCCAAGAACTTGAACTTTATTTAGAATGTTTGTCAAAGAACTTGAGTTAATATCTTTTGCTTTAAATTTAGAATCAATTCCTATTAGCTGTGCTGATTCAAAATATATTTCTTTATTTATATTTAAAGTTTCTATATTTTTATAGACACCATCACAATTAAGTTCTTCATACTGTGAGTCAGTTTTAAAACCATAGCTTTTAAAAATTTCAATACTTTCTTGACCTCCATCAGTAACGCAAAAAAAATCTGCCTCAATATTGAAATTACCAAAGTTTTCTTTAATTACATCAATGACTTCATAAGCAGTTAAAGTTCCTGAAAACTTATCAGTAAAAACAGCAATATTCATGGTGTTATTTTATTTGGTAAGATTTAATAATGACAGATGTAATCCAAAAATTGCTAAGTTATTTAACATACCACTCATTTATTAACGAGGCTTTAATTGAAGAGGGTCAGATATGCTTTATAACAAATATCGATTTCGATAATAAAACAGATTTCATAAATCGTTTTACATATTTATCTATTGTTTATAAAAACAATAAATTCTGTATTGAAAATGAAAATTTAGATTTACTAGAAGCAGCAGCAGAACTAGAAAAATTCCTTGTAGCGTAAAAGGCTATTTAAAATAACACTATATGAAAATTGGATTTCTAACTGATAAAAATGGATACAGAGCACCTTTACATCCTGAATCTATAGAGAAATACTCAACTGATTTATATATTGAAAAAGATATATTTGAATTTCTTAATTATCAGACCAGAGATGAAAAAATTAAGAATATATCTAATTTAAATGATTTGGATATCGTGGCTTGTGTTGAAAATCTAGATGAAGATAGTTTAAAAAAATTAAAGCAGGGTGCAGTAGTTATTGGAATATTTGATTTTAAAAAAATTGATGAAATTCAAAACCTACGACCTGATGTAAAAGTTTTAAGTTTTTTTAAACTCCCTAGAATTTCTCGAGCACAAAATCTAGATGCGTTATCTTCCCAAGCTAATTTACTTGGATATGCTTCCGTACTTCGTGCTGCAAGAGAAACCTCCAATGTTGTTCCTATGATGACTACAGCTGCTGGAAACATTCAACCATCTAAAGTTCTCATACTTGGAGTTGGGGTTGCTGGCTTACAGGCAATTGCTACTGCAAAGAGATTAGGCGCAAGAGTTTGGGGTTTTGATATTAGATCAGAAGCAAAAGATCAGGTTGAGAGTTTAGGTGCTAAATTTGTTGAAGCAAGTTCAGTTACTCAAGACAGTGTTTATGCGCAGGAAGTTTCAGAGGAAGAAAATCAGAGAATTCAAGAAGCATTAAAAAAACAAGTCATAGACAGTGACATAGTTCTTACATTTGCTCAAATTCCAGGAAAAAAAGCTCCAGTATTAATTGAAAAAGAAACTATTAAAAATATGAAAGAGAACTCTGTAATTGTTGATCTTGCTGCTGGAACAGGTGGGAATTGCGAAGGAACAGTAGTTGATGAAATAGTTGATATTGATGGGGTAAAGATTGTTGGAGAGACAAATATTCTCAACACTGTTAAACATGCTGCAACAAAGTTGTACTCTGAAAATGTAAGAAACCTAATTCAATTGTATTTAGAGAATCCAGAAGATGAGATTTTTGTAGAGATGAGTTCATAATGGAAGCAACTTTTTTACTTACCTTACTTGTTACTTTTCTTGCAAGCTTTATCGGTTATGAATTAATTTCTAAAATACCTCAGACATTACACACACCTTTGATGTCAGGTTCAAATGCAATATCAGGTATAACTCTGATTGCAGGAATATTAATTTATCCAGAGGTTGGCAGTTCCGAGGTTCTCAAAGTAATAGTTTTAATTGCAATATCCTTTGCAACATTGAATATTGTTGGGGGCTTTTCTGTGACAGGTCGAATATTAGAAATGTTTAAGAAAAATGATTGAAATAATTCTTTTACTCTCATCCGTATTATTCATATTTGCTTTGAAACTGTTTGGAAAACCATCAACTGCACATAGAGCAAATACCTTTGCTATGTTAGCAATGGCCTTGGCAGTCTTGAGTGGATTCAATTTTGATTTCTCGAAATATGATGCTCCTTTTTATATCACGATTGCCGTCTCCGCAATTTTTGGTGTCATTATCTCAAAACGAGTTCAAATGACACAGATGCCAGAGTTGGTAGGTTTATTTAACGGATTTGGAGGAGGAGCATCTGGTGCAATAGCGTATGTAGAGCTATCAAATAGTTCTCTGCCTATCTCTGATTATTTTGTTGCAATCTTTTCTATGGTTGTTGGAATGTTTACATTTTCTGGAAGTTTTATAGCTGTACTAAAACTTCGTGGAAAGTTAAATAACGTAAATTCGACAATAGCAAATATATTTTCTGCATTTCTTCCACCATTAATATTGATTCCTGCAGTCTGGGATTTGGAGTTTTTTGTACTCGAATTATTTATAGCAATTGCACTAGTTGCAGGTGTAGTAAGAGTTGTCGTGATTGGCGGTGCTGATATGCCAGTTGTTATTGCGTTCCTCAACTCTTTGTCTGGCATTGCAGCAATGTCTGCTGGTTTTATCGTTAATAGTATTATTTTGATTGTTGCAGGCGCTTTAGTAGGTGCCTCTGGAATTATCCTCACACTACTTATGTGTTCTGCAATGAACAGAACACTATTTCAAGTTCTTAAAGGTGGTTTTGGAGATACAAAAATTAATAATGAATATGAAAAAGATCCAATTAGTACCTCACCGGAAGATGTTGCAATACAATTAAGCTATGCCGATTCAGTTGTAATCGTACCTGGATATGGAATGGCTGTAGCACAAGCTCAGTCTGCTGTTAAAGAATTAACCAATACTTTAAAATCAAAAGATGTTGAAGTGAAATTTGCAATACATCCAGTTGCAGGGAGAATGCCAGGACACATGAACGTACTTTTGGCTGAAGTAGACATTGACTATGAAGATATGTTTACGTTAGAAGAGATTAATTCAGAGTTTTCCTCTACAGACGTTGTTGTAGTGCTTGGTGCTAATGACGTTGTTAACCCTCTAGCAAGAACTGATGAAACATCCCCAATATTTGGAATGCCAATTCTTGATGTCGATCTAGCAAAACAAGTAATCGTTATTAAAAGATCTATGTCACCAGGTTATGCAGGTATCGCTAATCCTTTATTTATTAATGACAATGCAAAGATGCTTTTTGCAGATGCAAAAGAGGGCTTAGAAAATATTATTAAGTCTTTTGAGTTGGTTTAAATTTCTAAATATTTTTAAATATATATTTATTGAAGACTTCCATTTTTTCTGCCCAGCCTTTTTTATCAAAATGTTGTACTGTGGCTGCAACTGAAGACAACAATGCATTTCCATCTTGTGGAGTAAAACAGTATCCAGTTAATGTGTTGTCTTTTACATGTAATGATTTTTCAGCGACTACACCGTGAGATAAAATTCTACCGTGATATCCATGATCTCTTCCAAATGAAAATACTTTGTTAGATGACATTTTCTCAGTAGTCATCAGAAATTCACTAGTATCTAAATTCTCGTTAATAGCTTTCATATCAATAGATTCATTAAATTTCAATGAGAACCAAAGAGTATGCATATATTGAGTAGGCAGTTTAATAGCAGAAGAAAAGAGATTTATTTTTTTTCCTTCTTGAGCAAAAAGTTCATGTACATCACGTGCATGGTGAGTACCAAAATCTTGGTTGTCATGTTTTGTAATTGTCGGAGAAGGGGAGAAAGAATCATTTTGAGAAACATCATTTGCTCTTCTTAAACAAACAAATTTACCTTCTTCAAGCTCTCTGCCTGCATCAAGTGAAAAACACTTTACAATTGATGCGATATTGTGAGTATTACAGGAAGCAATTAAGAATTTATTAGATTCTTCTTCTAAAACCTCATTATTAATACCCCATGCAAAAAAAGGACCAAATCCATGTTCTGATCCTTGAGCCATGAAACGCTTATTTTGATTCAATGAAGAGTATATTTTATCCCAGTTATCATTTCCACTTGGTGTGCAATCAATAATGACATCAGCATCTTCGTAGGCCTGCTCAACATCACTAGTTTCAGTAAACCCTAAAGAATGGAATTCATTTAGTGCGTTACTTGTAGATACAATTTTTGCCCCTTTTCTCAGAAGTGCTTCCACTTTTCCTTTTTCCTCAGATAAAGGTGTTCGTTTAAAAAACAGGACATCGTCTAATCCAAGTTGTTTTTGGTGTTCAGCAAGAAGACCAATAAGAGGCTCTCCAATAGTTCCGGTACCAACTACTAATACTTTATGCGACATTTTCATTCCCCCTATATAATTAGAGAATATATTTGGGGGAAATTTAAGTATCGGAAATGGAAAGTAAACTTCTTTACGAATTTTCAAACACAAAAACTGATGGCAATGCTTCAATGTCTGATTTACTTGGAGGTAAAGGAGCTAATTTAGCTGAAATGTCTAACTTGGGAATTGAAGTACCTCCTGGATTTACTATTACTACCGAAGTCTGTAATTATGTTTCAAGTCACAACGACTTTCCAAAATCTTTAAAGAACGACATTTCAATAGCTGTAAATAATTTAGAAGAGTTAACTAATAAAACTTTTGGTACAGGAGATAACCTCTTATTGTTGTCTGTACGTTCAGGTGGAAAAATATCTATGCCAGGAATGATGGATTCAATTCTTAACATAGGGTTAAATGATGATAATGTTTACAAGTTAGCATCTTCATTTAGTGATGAAAGATTTGCACTCGATTCATATAGAAGGTTAATTCAGATGTACTCAAATGTTGTATTAGATGTTGAACATCATAGGTTTGAAGCAGTTATTTCAAATAAAAAGAGAATGGATAATGTTAAATCAGATGCAGATTTCAATGTAGATCAACTTCAATGGATTATTAATGCATATAAAAATACGGTAGAGAGATTTACCGGTAATCAATTCCCACAAGATCCTTTTGAGCAGTTATATGGTGCAATAGAAGCCGTATTTAAAAGCTGGAATAATAAACGAGCAGTTACATATAGAAAAATAAATAATATTCCAGACTCACTTGGTACAGGGGCAACAGTTCAATCAATGGTTTTTGGAAACCTTAACAACCAATCAGGAACTGGTGTTGCATTTACAAGGAATCCTTCTAACGGAAACAAAGAGCTATTTGGTGAGTATTTAATTAATGCACAAGGAGAGGATGTAGTTGCTGGTATCAGAACACCGCATTCTATATCAAAAATTAATTCCAATAATAATGAATCTTTAGAAGAAAGATTTCCAAAGGTGTTTGAGCAAATTACAGATATATCTTCAAAGCTTGAAGGACATTTTAAAGAGGTTCAAGATATTGAATTTACAATTGAAAATGAAAAAGTTTACTTACTTCAAACTCGAAAGGCTAAAAGAACTGCACAAGCTGAAGTTAAAATTGCAATTGATTTTCATAAAGAAAACATAACAACTAAAGAAGAGTCAATAGATATGGTTGATGCAAATAATATAACGAATTTATTACATCCCCAATTCATTGAATCTCAAAACAAAGAGTTGTTTGGTAAAGCATTAAATGCTTCACCTGGTGCAGCTGTTGGTGTAATTGTGTTTGATGCTGACACTGCTGAAATTGAAGCTGAAAAGGGTAGGAATGTAATTTTAGTTAGAGATGAGACTAGTCCAGAAGATATTCATGGTATGAATTCTTCAGTAGGAATTTTGACTACAAAAGGTGGAATGACTAGTCATGCTGCCGTTGTTGCAAGAGGTATGGGAAAACCATGTGTTGTAGGCGCTGAAAATTTAATAATTGATATAAATGAAAAAACTATTACAAATGGTGATAAGACTCTGTTAGAAGGTGACTCGATATCAATTGATGGCGCTATGGGTGAGGTATATTTAGGAGAACTTGATACTGAGCCACCAAAATTATCTGAAGAATTTAATCAACTCATGCAGTGGTGTAATAGTACTAAAAAACTTTCAATTAGAACTAATGCTGAAACAGTGACTGAAGTTAGTAAAGCTTTAGAGTTCGGAGCAGAGGGTATTGGGCTTTGTAGAACTGAACATATGTTTTTTGAAGGCGAGAGAATCACTCCAATGAGGGAAATGATTATGTCAGATACAAAACAGGGAAGGGCAAAGGCTTTATCAAAATTAATAAAGTATCAAATTGATGATTTTGAATCAATCTTTACTTTGCTAAAAGATAAACCCATTACCGTTCGCTTACTTGATCCACCTATGCACGAGTTTTTACCAAAAAGTGATATAGAAATAACAGAGTTAGGAAATAATATTGGTGTTAGCCCTTCATATATACGAGAGATGCTTATAAAACTTTCTGAAAGCAATCCAATGCTTGGGCATAGAGGAGTAAGGTTAGGTTTAAGCTATCCAGAAATATACGAAATGCAGGTTAAAGCAATTTACAAGGCTTGTTTTAATTTAAATAAAAATGATAACTTAACAATATCACCAGAGATTATGATTCCATTGGTCATGAATGCTGAGGAACTGTTGAGTATGAAAAATATTTTGATAAATAAAATTAGTAAATTAGAAGAAAAATATTCGTATAAATTAACTTACACAATTGGAACAATGATTGAATTACCAAGCGCTGCTTTAAATTCTAACTCGATCGCTGAACATGCTGATTTCTTCTCTTTTGGAACAAATGATTTGACTCAAACCACACTTGGACTATCTAGAGATGATGCCTCAAAGTTTCTTACTGATTATGTAGAACGCGATTTATTTAAACAAGATCCTTTTGTTTCGATTGATGTTAACTCTGTTGGGAGATTAGTTGAAATGTCCGTATTAGAGGGTAAGAGTAAAAATAACAATTTAAAAATAGGTGTTTGTGGTGAACATGCAGGTGAAGCAAAATCTATACATTTTTTAAATACTCTCGATATTGATTACATATCTTGCTCACCATTTAGAATTCCAACTGCAATTCTTTCAGCTGCACAAGCAGAGATTTTAAAACAAAATTAAATGTTAATTTATGTGATACTTTGTGAGCATTTTAAGGTCAAATAGTTAGAGGAAAAATGAATTTAAAAGATAAAAAGTTTTTAATAACAGGAATTCTTACAGATAAAAGCATTGCTTATGCTTCAGCAAAAATTGCTGTTGAGAATGGTGCAACTGTAGTAGCAACAGGCTTTGGAAAAGGCTTAAGGATTACAGAACGAGCTGTCAAAAGAATTTCTGATGATATAAAAGTTTTTCCAATGGATATTGAAAATGAACAGGAAGTTTCTTCTGCAGTTGAGAATATTAAAAAAGAAGTGGATTCATTAGATGGTATCTTGCACGCCATTGCCTTTTCTCCAACAGAAGCGATGGGTGGTAATTTTCTAAACACAAGTGTTGCCGACGCAGTTAAAAGTTTTGAAATCTCAGCATTTTCTTTAAAAACTTTAGCAACATCATTTCAACCGCTATTAAACAATCCCTCTTCAATCGTTGCTCTTGACTTTGATAATTCTCAAGCTTGGCCAGGATATGATTGGCAAGGAGTTGCGAAATCAAGTCTTCAATCTATAGTTAGATATCTTGCATACTATATGGGTGAAAGTGGCGTACGGGTTAATGCTGTTGCTTCAGGACCGCTTGCAACAACTGCAGCAAAAAATATTCCAGGATTCTCAAGCATGGATGATGAATGGAATCAACGAGCACCACTTGGTTGGGATACAAAAAATCCAGAACCAGTTGCAAAAGTAGTTAATTTTCTCTTATCAGATTACTCAGAAATGGTAACTGGTGAAATAATACATGCTGATGGAGGAGTTCATTCAATCGGTGGATCAATGCTGCCAAACTAATTTTTAGAAAAGATTAAAACTCCATTATGTCCACCAAAACCAAAAGAATTGGACATTACTTTATTTACTTCTAAATCAATACTTACATTTGGTGTGTAGTTTAGATCACACTCTTCATCAGCTGTAGTTAAATTTATTGTTGGTGGGACTTTATTGTTCTGCATAACTAAAAGTGAGACCATTGCTTCAAATGCACCTGCACCACCCAATAAATGACCAGTCATGGATTTTGTAGATGAGATTGTAGTTGATTTTGCTACTTCACCAAATACTGACTTAATTGCCATTGTTTCATTTTTATCATTTATTGGAGTAGATGTTCCATGAGCGTTAATGTAATTAATTTCTTCTTTATTAACTCCTGCATCTTCTAGAGCTTTTTTCATCGCACGAACTGCACCTTCTCCACCTTCTGATGGTGCTGTAATATGATATGCATCAGTTGTTGAACCGTATCCATCGACATAACCATAAATCTTTGCGCCTCTTTTTTTGGCTGTTTCTTCATTTTCTAAAACTAAAATAGTTGACCCCTCAGCCATAACAAAGCCATCCCTATTTTTATCAAAAGGCCTACAAGCTTCTTTAGGGGAATCATTATTTGTAGATAAAGCCCTAATTTGAGCAAATGCACCAATCGTCATTGGAGTTGTTCCAGATTCTGTTCCACCTGCAACTACTGTATTGACCACACCTCGTTCAATTAGATTTTTGGCCTCTCCTACGGAATTAGCAGATGCAGCACACGCTGTGGTGATTGTTAATGATGGTCCCTCAATTCCAAATCTTATTGCAACTTGCCCAGTACTAGAGTTTGGCATTAGTTGAGTTATTGCAAGAGGGTTTATTCTTGACGGTCCTCTTGTGTCATAAATTCTAACAGCATCTTCTGTTGCTCCTATGCCTCCGATGCCTGTTCCTAGTACAATCCCTACCTCATCTCCTAATCTAGATTCAGTATTTAATCCAGCATCAAGTAAAGCTTGTTCTGCAGCAAAAATAGACAAATGCGCAGATCTATCTAATTTTCTTGCATGTTGTTTTCCCATGTAATCATTAGCATCAAAATCTTTGACTTCTCCAGCAAATTTAACTGGTAAGTTGGTTGTATCAAATGAAGTAATATTATCAATTCCAGATTTCCCTGAAATTAAATTAGACCATGAATTTTCTACATTATTAGCTAATGGATTTATTGTTCCAATACCAGTAACAACAACACGTCTTTTAGACATGACTTAATTTATATCTTTGAATGGAGTAGGTTTACAGCTTCTCCAACAGTTTTGACATCTGCTAGTTCTTCATCATCAATTTCAATATCAAACTCATCTTCAAAAGCCATAACTACTTCTACAATTCCCAAAGAATCTATTTCCAAGTCTTCCTCTAGCTTTGATTCCATAGAAATTTTTGATTCATCAATTCCTAGATCTTCAATAAATAAACTTTTTACTTTTTCAAAAACTTCATTAACTTCCATAATCCCCCCTAATTAAACAGTAAGCCCACCATCTACTGATATCACTTGACCCGTTATATATTCTGACTCTTCACTAGATAAAAAAGATACTACATTTGAAATATCTTCTGGTTTACCTATGCGTTTTATTGAAAGTTGTTCTATAATAATTTCTTTGTTTTCTTCACTTAAAAACGATGTCATATCTGTTTCAATATAGCCTGGTGCAATTACATTAGAGGTAATATTTCTGGCACCCATCTCTTTGCTAACAGATTTTGCTAATCCAATTAACCCAGCTTTTGAGGCAGCATAATTTGCTTGACCTTGATTTCCTGAAATACCAACTACGGATGAAATAAATATGATTCTTCCCCATTTATTTTTCATCATATTTTTTATTGCTCTCTGTGTTGTGAGATAGCTTCCAGTTAAATTAGTTTGTATTACATCATCCCATTCACTATCTTTCATTCTTGGAAGTATGTTATCTTTTGTAATTCCAGCATTGTTTACAAGCACTTCAACAATGCCGTAGCTTTCTTCAATTTCTTCAAATGCTGAATTTATTGAATTTTTATCAGATACATCAACCTTTACACTCATAGCGTTTCCACCATTGGAATTTATTGATTCTTCAAGTTTTTTTGCTTCTTCTTTTGAATTTGAATAACCGATAATTACTTTATGATTTGTACTAAGTCCTTTGCAGATAGCACTTCCTATTCCTCGAGAGCCACCTGTTACTAGTGCAGTTTTCATATAGAATCTAATTTTTCAGGTATTTGATATTCAATAGCTCTTTTAATTGTATCAACAGCTCTACCTTCAAAATCTGGAAGCTTCGCATCGGATGTGTTTATAGGTGTTGTTCTTTCTCCAAGCTTGAGAGCACATGCTCCCCATGAAAGTCCGGCACCAACAGCTGTAAAAACCGCAGTTTCTCCACCTTTAATTTCGCCTTCTTCTAAAGCATCAACTAAAGCAAGCGGAATAGATGCAGCTGAAGTATTTCCGTATCTATGAACTTTTTTTATTGTTGTAGCATTAGGAAGACTTAACATTTTTTCTAAACCTTCAATAATTCTTACATTCGCTTGGTGGGGTATAAGAATATCAATGTCTTCTTTATTTAATCCTGATTTTTCTATTGCTTCATTTGAAGACTTACTCATAGCTCGAATTCCACCTTTAAAAATTTCTTGGCCATCAAAAGTCCAGGTAACTTTAGCTGCTTCATCTTCTTTAAATCTATCCATTGCAGATCCAAAATTAGGAATTTCTAATATCTCTAATTTGTCTGAACTCATTCCATTGACAAATGAGTAAATTTCTCCATCTGCTGGGCTTTTGCTTTCTTCAACTACAACTGCACCAGCACCATCACCAAACAATACAGCAGTATTTCTATCAGACCAATCTAAAAGCCATGTAATGTGCTCGGATCCAATTACAAGAGCTCTTTTATATAAACCGCTTTCAACAAATGCTTTTGCTTGCTCCAGTGCATATACAAAACCCGCGCATGCAGCGTTAATATCATAGACAGACGCATTAACAGCACCAAGTTTTTTTTGAACATGTGCAGCCGCAGAGGGAACGATGCTGTCAGGAGTACATGTAGCTAAAATTACAACATCAATATCTTCTGGAGTTAATCCTGCACAAGCTATCGCATGTTGCCCAGCTACTGTTGCCATATCAGAATTGTTTACATGGCAAAATCTTCTTTCTTGAATACCTGTACGTTGTTGTATCCACTCATCAGATGTATCGACAAATTTAGCCAAATCATCATTGGTCATTATGTTGTCTGGGGAACATTTACCCCAGCCAGTTATTGTTGATTTCAAAAAATCTCCTTAATTAAGTTCATTTATAGAACTTAAAGAGTTTAATACCCCTATTTCCTTACTAGATATAGACTTTTTTACCATGCCAGCAGTTACACTCCCAGGGCCAATATGATACCAATAGTCAGGTTTAAGAGCATTTTGTATATTTATAATTTGATTGTAAAACCTGACACTGTTATCAATTTGGTCAACCAAACTCTGTTTTAAAGTAGATATCTCTACTGGCTCAGCATTTACATTCAAATAAACGTCAAAAGCTCCAGTATTTATCTCAATATCGTTTAAAACAGTTTCCAGAGCATTTTTTGCTGGTGTCACTGTAGGTGAATGAAATGCCCCAGCTACATCTAAAGGAATTACTCTTTTTGCGTCAAGGTCTTTTGGATTTGATTTTAAATAATCTAAATCCTCGATTAAACCACTAATAACGATTTGTGAAGCGTCATTGTAATTCGATATATTAATATCTATTCCTTGTTCATTTAATTTTTGAATTGAGGAAACAGTACTGCTCATATCAGAAGTGAGAACAGCTGCCATAGAAGTGTTGGATCTTTCTACAGCTTTCTGCATAGCTTCTCCACGTACCGATATAACTTTTAAAGCATCTTTAAAACTCATATATCCGCCTAAAACCAAAGCAGTATATTCGCCAAGAGAGTGACCTATACCAACTTTTGGGTTTCCAAGTTTTTTTATTGCTTCTAAACCGTAACAATATGAAATAGCAAATATGTAAGGTTGAGCAATATTTGTTTTTTTAATTTCTTCTTTATCTTCTACCTGAACTATTTCCGAGATTGACCAACCAAGTGTATTTTTAAATTCTTCATTTAAATAATCAGAGTATTTATCCAAAAGTTCTGACCCCATACCTGGCTCTTGTGACCCTTGACCAGGAAACATTGCTACCCAGTTCATTAATTTACCTCAGCTATCGCAAATGCTGTCGCATCATTTTCTTCATGGGTTAATGAGATATGAATTTGAGTTACACCTAATTCATTTTTTAAATCTTCAGCTTTTCCATGTAGTATTACTTCAGGCTTACCTCCACCAGTTATTTCAATATCTCTCCAACTAATCTGTCTCCAACCTTTACCTAGAGACTTCATTACAGCTTCTTTTCCAGCAAATCTAGCACCTAATCTTTTTGCGGGATCTGAAAATCTATTTGAATAAATTACTTCTGATTGAGTAAAACACCTATCTTGAAATTTATTAGGAGATTTAAGTAAGAGATTTCTTACCCTTTCCAAGTCAACTTTGTCCACTCCTATGCCGTAAATCATTAAAATCTCGCTTCAATTTCAGCTAGAAGATCTCCTTTTTGACAGCTTGACCCTTTTCTACATTAAATTGTTTTATTACTCCATCAATCGGAGAGGTAATTATATTCTCCATCTTCATTGCTTGGAGAACAAATAAAGAGTCTCCTTTTTTTACTTTTCTACCATTTTTAGTAAGAGTATCCATAATTGTTCCTTGCATTTCAGCAAAAATCAAACCGGGGTTTTTTATATTACCAGTTAAGTCCATACCTATTTTTTTTGGTCTTTGTGGAGCTAGAGAAGCATTCACTGTGTCATCTAATGAAATCTTAACTTTACTTGGCCTATCTGATATTGTTTCTTCAATTTCAGTATCTTCAATTTCAAAATTTTCTTCTAAAAATTTAACATGTATTTTTCCATCAACAAATTCTCTAGTTTTTAAGACATCTTTTAGAACATTAATAGTTGTAGGGATGCCGCTTATGATATATTCTTCCAAGCATCGGATTCCCTTAGAACGCGCTTCCTCTCTAGAAACTCCCCAAACAATTAATTTTGAAATCAAATTGTCATAGAAGTGAGTAATTTGGGTACCTGTTCTAGCCCATCCATCAATTCGTACACCATTTCCGGTTGGCTCTCTATATTCAGTTATTGTTCCAGGTGTAGGCAAAAAGTTATTCTGAGGATCTTCAGCATTTATTCTAAATTCAATACTGTGTCCTCTTGGGTCAAGTTCATAATCTTCAAGTGAATTTCCTAATGCAATTTTGATTTGTTCTTTAACCAAATCAAGACCATATCTCATTTCTGTAACAGTATGTTCAACTTGAAGTCGTGTATTCATCTCTAAAAAATAAAAATTTTCATCACTGTCCGCCAAAAACTCTACGGTTCCAGCATTTACATAATTTGAAGTTTCTGCGATTTTGAGAGTATATTCTTTAAGTCTCTCTCTCCCAAAATCTGACAACCAAACAGGTGGACTTTCTTCAATTAGTTTTTGATTTCTTCTTTGTAGAGAACAGTCTCTTTCACCTAAATATAAAATGTTCCCATACTTGTCTGCTAGAACTTGTGTTTCAACATGTCGAGCAGGTTTAATAAATTTTTCAACATAAATTTGGTCTGAACCAAAATACGCTTCACTTTCACGTTTTACAATTTCAAAATTTTCTAAGAGTTCTTTTTCACTATGTACAATCCTTAAACCTTTTCCTCCACCTCCGTGTGCCGCTTTTAAAGCTACTGGATACCCAAAGCTTTCAGCATCTCTGATTGCTTCTCTTTTTAACCGAGAAGGTCTTAATTGTCCAGGCACGGGTTGTAATCCTATTTTTGAAACAAGTTTTCTAGATTCAATTTTGTCACCCATTGAACTAATTGTTTCTGGCCTTGGTCCTACCCAAATAATCCCTTTTTTCTCTATTGCCTTTGCGAAGTCTGCATTTTCAGCTAAAAATCCATAACCAGGATGTACAAGATCTGCATTTGTATCAACAGCAGCATTTACAAGAGTTTTTAAGTTTCTATAACTTTCTGCAGGTAATGAGCCTCCTATATAATATGATTCATCCGCTCTTTTAACATGAAGAGAATCCTCGTCAGCATCTGAGTAAACAGCAATAGTTTGCAGCCCCATTTCTTTTGCAGATCTGATTACTCGAAGTGCAATTTCACCTCTATTTGCTATAAGAATTCTTTTTTGATCCATATTTTTACTTAAGTTTTAGAGCTATTCCCACTGCTAAGGTCGCTTTTAGCACATCGCCAAGAACAAACGGAAAAACACCTATAGTAAGTGCGTTCATAAAAGAAGTATTTAATATAATCATCAGTCCTATAACGCCACATAAATAAATTGCTGAAGTTCCTAATACTATTCCTACAACAGGTCTTCTAGAGAATTCGCCAATAATATATGCTGCGAGAAAAAAACCAATTATATATCCAATTGTAGGACTTTTTAATATGGCTACTCCAGCAACACCTGATGTGAAAAAAGGTAGTCCTGACATTCCTATAAATAAATACATGAGCATACTTATTGCACCAAACGTGCTTCCAAGAATTAATCCTGCTAGTAATACAGTGAATGTTTGACCAGTGATTGGTACCGGCGAAATTGGAATAACAATTCTAATTTGCGCAGTTAATGCTGTAAGAAATGCAAAGCTTAAAGATAAAAAAAGGTTTCTAAGTAATGTGCCTTTTTCGACCCAGTCAATCGCAATGTTTTTAGAGGGGTATGTTTCCATGTTTATCTCCTAACTCAACTTTGTCCGATAAGTCATTAAATGAATCTATAATCTTTTTTCTGGTTTCGCTTGGCTTAATAATATTATCAATCAGTCCTAATTGAGCAGCAATATCAGGATTGCTAAATTTTTTATTGTAACTATCTACAAGTTGTTGTTTCAGTCCGTCTTTATCTTCTGATTCTGCAAGCTCTTTTCTGTGAATGACATCTACTGCACCTTCAGCACCCATTACAGCAATTTCACCTGATGGCCATGCAAACAATTTATCAGCACCTAAACCAATTGAATCCATGACTATGTAAGCACCCCCATATGCTTTTCTCACTACAACGCAAACTCTTGGAACGGTTGCTTCTGAGTATGCATAGAGTAATTTTGCACCACTTCTAATAATTCCACCATGTTCCTGATCCACACCTGGTAAAAACCCTGGTACATCAACAAGAGTTAAAAGTGGAATATTAAAAGCGTCACAAAATCTTACAAATCTTGCCGCTTTTTCTGAAGCATTAATGTCTAGTACTCCTGCAATTTCATTTGGTTGATTAGCAATTATTCCAACAGTGTTTCCATTGAATCTAGAAAAAGTCGTAATAATATTAGGAGCATAGTTGCTTTGAATTGGATAGTGTTCTCCGTCATCTACTAAATCAGTAATGATTTTTTCCATATCATATGGTTGGTTTCTATTTTCTGGAATGAAATTATCCAAAGATTCTACAAGCCTATTTGGTTCATCTTCAGTTATAAATGTAGGTGGTTTTTTAGCAGATGATTGGGGTAGAAAACTCATCAAATACCTAACCTCTTCAAAAACTTGCTCTTCAGTTTCACAAACTTG
Source organism: Candidatus Actinomarina sp. (assembly GCA_038142145.1). Classification (GTDB taxonomy): domain Bacteria; phylum Actinomycetota; class Acidimicrobiia; order Actinomarinales; family Actinomarinaceae; genus Actinomarina. The sequence continues at coordinate 31,020 of JAYQJM010000001.1, forward strand.
ATGAGTTACTCCAGATTTTGTACCATGGGGTTCTACTCCCCCGAGCTCTTCAAAAGTAACTTCCTCACCTGTAACAGATTTAACTACTGCTGGTCCGGTTACATACAGTTGACCTATCTCTTTAACTTGAAATATAAAATCTGTTAAGGCTGGGCTATAAACAGCTCCTCCTGCAGATGGTCCTACTATTACAGAAATTTGTGGAATTTTTCCTGATGCTTGAACATTCTTTTTAAATATTTGTGCATAACCATATAAAGATGAAATTCCTTCTTGAATTCTTGCTCCACCCGAATCTTTAATTCCTATTATTGGAGCTCTAGCCTCAAGGGCTTTATCCATTAATTTTAAAATCTTTTTAGCAACAACCTCACCTAAGCTTCCACCCATGACTGAAAAATCTTCGCTGAACACATAAACAGGTCTTCCGTGGATTGTTCCTGTTCCAGTAATTACTGCTTCACCATCAGGATTTTGGTCAGATACTACATGTTCATCGATTTCGGAAAAAGAACCTTTATCTAATAAAAGGTCCAATCTTTCGTATGCAGTTAACTTACCTTTTGGATGCTGTACTTTTTTTTTGCTTTTTCATTACGAAAATCACTCAAATTTTCTTCAGACATGCCCACACTATCCCTTTATTATTAACGTATGTATTTGACCTATATATATGTAAAGAAGTAACACTGTGAAGATCTTTTTTTTTGAATCTATTTACAATACTCAAGAATATGCGCTAGAGAATTTAAAAGACGAACCAGTCTTTGTTATCAGCTATTCTCAAGAAAAAGGTCGAGGAACTTCCAGCAAAAAATGGTCTAATGCAGATCAATCTTTAGCTTGTTCACTAAGTATTTATACAGACGAACTCAATCTTAAAATAGGATTAATCCCACTTGTTTCTGGATATGTCTTTACTGAAGTAATTAAAGATAGGAACCTAGAGTTAAAGTGGCCAAACGATTTAAAGCTTAATAATTTGAAAATTGGTGGGATATTGGTTGAAAAAATCCAAAATAAAATAGTCATTGGAATGGGAGTGAATTATTTTTGGCAGGATCCAAAAGTTCCAGGTGCCGGCTCACTTTACGATAAAAAAGTTCAATATTCTCAAATTAATAAAAATGCTGTTAAATGGGCAGAAACTCTATTAACAATCCTTAAAAGTGGAGAGTTTAAATTACAAAATTATATTGAAAGATTACAAACAATAGGTAAATTAATCGAATATCCAGAGGGTAGAGGATGGGCAAAAAAAGTAAATGAGGATGGCACTCTTCAGATAGAAACTGTTGAAGGAAGTTTGATTAATTTAACTTCCAACTTGATTTCAGAAGTAGAATAAATAAATACATGAAACAATTAGTTGTTAAGAATAAAAGTCCCGAACCAATATTATTTGACACACCATTACCACAAGTAGGACATGGTCAAGTTTTAATTAAAAATCAATTTTCCGTTGTTTCATCTGGAACAGAGATAGCTGCTATTGAAAATGCAAATAAAGGTGTTACAGAAAAATTACAAAATAGTTCAAATATTGAAAAAGGTATTGAATTATTAAAAAATGAAGGGGTAAAAGCATTGTGGAATGCTGTTTTTCCACAAAATATTTCTCCATTACAACTTGGATATAGCTCAGCAGGAGAAGTAATAGAAGTCGGAAAAGGGGTAGTAGATTTTCATGTTGGTGACATAGTTGCTTCAAATGGTTCGCATGCTGAATATGTAGTAGTCAACGAAAATTTATGCACAAGAGTACCTGACAATGTAGACGTAAAAGAAGCAGCATTTACAACTTTGGGAAGTATCGCCTTGCATGGAGTCAGATTATCAGAGACAACACTCGGGTCTAAAGTTGCTGTTATTGGATTAGGAGTTGTTGGACAACTGGTCGTTCGATTATTAGAAGCACAAGGGTCTCAAGTAATTGGAATAGACCCAGATTCAAATAGGTCAAACAACCATAAAAGTTACTATTCATCAACAGAAGATATAGATCAAAATAGTTTTGATTCTATAATTATTACTGCTGCGACTTCTAGTAATGAACCAATTGAGACCGCAACCAAATTAGCACGAAACAAGGCAAAAATAGTTGTGGTGGGCGATATTAAGCTTAATATTTCAAGAAATGATTTTTATTATAAAGAGCTTGAACTAGTAGTTTCAAAATCATATGGACCTGGAAGATATGATAAACAGTACGAAATATTAGGAAAAGATTATCCAATAGAATATGTACGTTGGACAGAAAATAGAAATTTTGAGACATTTCTCGAGTTAATTAAAAATAATAAAATTCAAGTTTTAGATTTAGTTTCTGAAGAAGTAGCTTTTGAAAACTCACCTGAAGTATATTCACGTTTTTCTGAAGAAAATAAACCTCTTTCAATAGTACTTCGATATGATTTAGTTTCTGAACCTAAAATTGAATTCGGTTCAAATTCTGAGAATAAAGAAAATAATTCCAAAATAAAAGTTGGTGTACTAGGTGCAGGCAATTTTGCTTCTACAACTATTCTTCCAATACTAAAAAAACTTAAAAAAGACTGTCAAGTAGTTGGAATAGCTTCAACAACAGGTGTAACATCTCAAACTCTGGCAGATAATTTTAAAATTGTTAACAAATACCCTACTGAAAATGAAATCTTAGACTCAGAAGAAGTTGATGCAGTTATAATTTTGACTCCTCATAATACCCATCCGGAACTCGTGATTAAGGCTCTTTCTAAAGGAAAATCAGTTTATGTTGAAAAACCCTTGGCTTTAAATGAAAATTCTCTCGTTGAAATTGAAGAAACTATCTTCAATTCATCTAACCCCAAATTATTTCTTGGATTCAACAGGAGATTTTCTGATGCTGTTCAGTTTGTAAAGAAAAGAACAATCTCAAAAGAAATTAATTCTATGACTTTTAGATTTAGTGTTCCACAATTACCAAAAGATCACTGGACAAACATTAAAGAGATTGGTGGGAAGAATTGTTGGTGAAGCCGTGCATGCTATTGATTTAGCATGTTATATTTTTGAATCATTACCACAAAGCATTTCTTCCTCTGCACCAATAGACAAAGAATTAAATGAGGCACATGATAATCAGGTATTTATCAATGTAAATTTTGCTAATGGTTCTCACGCTTCAATTAATTATTTTTCTGAGACCAATCAGGCATTATCTAAAGAGAGAATTGAAATTCATGGAAGTGGTAATTCGTATATAATTGAAGATTTTCAATTGTTAAGATATCTTGAAGGCAAGGAAGATAAAAATAAAGTTTTTTCTACTGGTAAAGGACATAAACAGTCTCTAGAAGAATTTTTCAAATTTGTAAAGGATGAGAAAAGCAATCCATATACATGGGCTGAAATAAAATCTGTTTCAAAGGCTGCAATTTAATCTTAGAGATACAGTACAAATTAACTCTAAAGATTCAATAGTTGATTTAGTAACATCAGCTGATTTTGCTTCAGAAAAAATACTACTTGAAGCAATAAAATCAATATTCCCAAATGATGGCATTA
>JAYQJM010000002.1:0-52006 GCA_038142145.1 Candidatus Actinomarina sp.
TTGCTGTACTAACAGATTCTAAATATTCATCTTTTGTTAAAGACTCTTCTCTGTTTTGATCTCCAGCAATAATAAGAAGTGCACCTGTTCTTAATTTTCTGTAACTTCCAACAACAAATAATGTTGCAGCTTCCATCTCTGAACAAAGCACTCCTCCGCGAACCCACGCATCCCATTTTTCATTTAACTCCTGTGAGACAGGCATTTTGTCGGGACTATGTTGTCCGTAAAAAGAGTCTTTTGACTGAACAACTCCAAGATGATATTTTCCTTCTGATGCTTTGACTGCCTTTTCTAATGCAGACGTCATATCGTGAGATGAAACTGCTGGAAACTCCATTGGCATATACTGTGGTGAAGTACCTTCTTGTCTTACTGCTCCAGTTGCAATAACAGAATCTCCAACTCTTGTGTATTCCTGCATTGCACCAGCAGTACCAAGACGGACCATCGTTTTTGCACCAATATTTGCAAGTTCTTCAATAGCAATTGCAGCTGATGGACAACCGATACCTGTTGACGTAACACTTACCGGTCTACCTTTGTATGTTCCTGTAACAGTTTTATATTCTCTGTTGTAAGCAACTTCTTTTGCTTCATCAAAATGTTCAGCAATGAAATCAACTCTTCCAGGGTCACCAGGAAGTATTACAAAGTCTGCAACATCTCCTGCTTGCATTCCAATGTGATACTGAATATCACTATCTATTAAAGATTTATTATTAGCCATAAAAAAATGTTATCAATAAGTAGTAGATTGTCACTAATTTTTTATAAAATCTAGACAAAACCCTTTCTAAACTGATACTTTAGAACTATGACAATTCCAAAGATTCTCTTTCCTAATGAAAACAAAGAGTTTATTGAGGATCCTTACCCATACTTAAAAGAAATAAGAGAGCAGTCTCCTGTAGTTTTAGATGAGTCCTCAGGTCTACAACTTGTTACTAGATTTAGTGGTGTTAAAGATATACAAACTAGTAAAAATTTCTCTTCTTCACCACCTTCAGACTACAAAGGTGAATCTGGTGGTGTAATAAACCCTCAAGATTATGACTATTTTTGGAAAACAGAGGAATTCTCACTTTTAAATTTAGAAGGAGAACTTCATGGAGACCTGAGAAATTTAGTAGCAAAGGCATTCTCTAATAGACAAGTGCAAGAACTCAGACCGTTTATGGAAACAAAATCAACTGAGCTTTTAGAAAAACTAAAAGGAGAAGAGTTTGATTTATTAAAAGATTATGCTCAACCATACTCTATAGCTGTAATTGGTCGATTGCTTGGAGTTTCAGAAGAAATGTATGATAAATTTCTTGATTGGTCCAACAGTATTGTAAAAATGTATGACCTTAAAGTGAGCAAAGAAAGTGCTGAAGAAGCAGAAACTGCTGCTCGTGAATTTTATGAATACACATATAACTTGATTGATGAAAAAATTAAGAATCCTCAAGATGATATGATTTCTCGTCTTGCTACAGTTTCAGAAAATGACCAGAAGTTATCAAAGCATCAAATAATATGTACAGTCATTTTGTTACTAAATGCTGGACATGAAGCCACTGTAAATACAATTGGTAACTCAATAGTCGCCCTATTAAAAAACAATATCGATTTGAAAGAAATTCATACTAACCATAGTGTGAAAGATATTGTTGAAGAACTTATACGATACGACAGCCCTCTTCAGTTTTTTCAAAGATGGGTTTTAGAGGATACTGAGATAGAGGGTGTTGAAGTAAAGAAACATACTAAGGTTGCAATTCTGCTTGGTTCTGCAAACAGAGATGATAGAGCCTTTAAAAAAGCTGATGAGAATAAATTTTGATAGGGAATCATTCAACCATACAAGTTTTGGTGGTGGTGTTCATTATTGTCTTGGTGCTCATTTAGCCCGACTAGAACTAGAAGTCTCGTTTAACAATTTATTAAATGAAGATATTGAACTTGTATCAAATCCTGAAAGAACTGGAGCATTTGGAATTCGAGGATATCAAGGTATAAAAGTAAAAATCTAATAATTTTCTGGTTGAAAGTTTTATATATACCTACAATTTCTATATGGGGAAATCAAAAAAATATGGCATGCATACACGTGCTATTCACACAGAAAAAAGAGTAGAACTACCAACAGGCGATGTGATGCCTCCAATTCACCTTTCTACAACATTTGAAAGCTCTCAACCGGGAGAATATGAATATTTTTATGGTCGAAGTGGCAACCCAACTCGAGAACACTTTGAGCGAACAATGGCATCTTTAGAGGGTGTTGAAAACTATGAAGAAATGCATTCATTTGCAATGGCATCTGGAATGGCAGCAGTGACATTAATTGGAGAATTAGCTAAACCAGGAGATCACGTTGTCATCACAATGGATGTATATGGTGGCACAGCTGATTTTTTCTCAACAATTGCAACAAAAAGAGGTGTAAAAGTAGACTTCTGTGATTTTTATGATGTTGAAAAACTTGAAAGTTTATTAAACGAAGAAACAAAATTAGTATGGATTGAATCTCCTTCTAATCCAAAAATGAATATCTTCGAACTTAAAAAGTACTCTGAGATTGTAAAGAAACATAGCAACGCATATCTCGTTGCTGATGCTACATTTTCAACTCCATTTATAACAAAGCCATTAGAACATGGTGTAGATATTGTCTTTCATTCAACTACAAAATATATTGGTGGACATAGCGATACTTTGGGTGGAGTTGTTACAACTAATGTAAAAGAAGTCTGGGACTATTTACATAAAGTTCAAAAAGCAAGTGGTGGAATCATGTCCCCATTTGATGCATACCTGTGTCAAAGAGGACTTTATACAGTAGGTGTCAGGTTAGCTATACATTCGAAAAACGCTCAAAAATTAGCTGAGTATTTAGAGCAGTCTGATGACATTAAAGAGGTCTTTTATCCAGGACTCGAATCAAATCCAAATTATGAAATAGCAAAGAAACAGATGAAAATGTTCAGTGGAATGATAAGTTTTTATGTTGAAGACCACATTAACTTAGAGACATTTTGGAACTCTTTAGAATTATTTAAATTAGCAGTTAGCTTAGGTGGTGTTGAATCACTAATTGAGCTTCCAAGATTAATGACGCACGATACTGCAGAAGGAACCGATGCTGCAATTGAAGATGATTTAATTAGAATCTCTGTAGGTTTAGAAGACTACGAAGATTTAATTGATGATCTTGAGACTGCGTTAAATGCTGCAAAAAGTTAAATCTAGCCCTTTCTATTTAGCCTTACTAGGAGTTTTTTCAACAGTATTACTCTTTATATTTTTCGGTAGCAATGGTTGGGGAACAAGAGCTGATAATGAACAAGCTATTGGTGAAATATCTCGATGGTGTGAGAGAGTAAGTGATGGATTCTTTAGAGAGCCTTCTAATACCTTAGGCAACCTAGCATTTGTCATAACTGGTTTATATATGTTTTATAAACTTTCTCAAGATGCAACCTCAAATAAGAATCCAATGTTTGGAAATATGAATATCGCACTTCTTTATGCAACTGCTTCTACTTTTTTAGGTCCTGGTTCTATGGCAATGCATGGCACACATACAAGATTTGGAGCATGGCTAGATAATGTTTCAATGATTACATATATTTTGCTTTTGTGGATATACAACCTTAAAAGACTTACAAAATTTTCTACTAAAACCTACTTTGTAACATATTTTGTTCTACTCATTTATTATGCATACAGCTATTGGTACCTTGACTCGGGTCTTGGTATAGGTGTTGATCTATTTGAACTCAGTATTGGAATTTGGATTGCTACAGAAGTCTTAATTAAATTTCCAAATATTTATGGAAGAATTCTTTCTGGTTTAACAGTACTGCTAATACAACAATTATTTGGAAGTTCAGTTATTGATTCTTTTGCAAACTTCCAGGAGAACTGGGAAATGATTTTTTATTTTATACCAGCACTACTGCCAACATTGCATAACGAAGTAAAAAGAAAATATACTCCTTGGTTTTTTGTAGGTTTTGCTTCATTTTTTGGAGCATTGCTTATCTGGGGTACTGGAGTTCCTGACCATCCATGGTGTAATCCAGATTCATGGTTACAAGCACATATGATTTGGCATGTTTTATGTGCTGTTGCGACTTTAAGTTTCTTTAATTTCTACAGAAAAGAAACTACGGTCTAAGATACATAACATCTTCTTGATGTTGCTCTACAACTTTTCTTGTAAAGTGTAATGTGTACATATCATTTTCAATCCATCGATCTACTTGGTCATCGTAATATTTTGACATAACATGGCCTGACTGACCTGATGGAAGGACTGTTCTTGAATTATCAAGGTCACTTAAATCAACAACCATTCTCATTGAAGGATAGCTACCAATAGTAAAGTCATCACCAAAACCCCAGTCTGTAGAGTTTATTGCAAATGAAGATCCTCCAGATTCAACTGGTCCAACATTCACAAGACTTGTAAGAACAGAAATACCAGCTTCTCCAAGAAAGTTTGTAGGGTATGTAATTGTATGAAGTTTTCCCCATGTCCATCTACTTGTATTGCTAGTACCAAATAGTTCAATAATTTCTTCATCAGCAATTGCTAGAGACCTCTCTAAAATATCTGTTAAATTTTCTTTTTCAGAGGTGTTTACATCATCCCATAGTTCATGGTTAGGGTCTCTGAGTAGTGTTCTGAATATCTCAGAAGTAGAATCTGAGTTGCCTGGCTGAAGAGATATCTCATTCCCTAAATTATCAAATACAACCAACTCTTCAAATGTTTGTGAAGCCAAAGCCTTATAAAACACAGCCCATGCTGAAGCACCAACAGAGTCTATATTCATTTCAAACTGCTCTTCGCTAATTGCCCACTCTTTCATAAGTGTTAGAACCTGAGAGTCAACATAAACATTGTTAAATACATATGGAAGGATATATGCAGCGGAATAGTCATAATTATTAATTTGCATTGTTTGCATGTCATCAATGCTTATAAGATCTTTAATATATTGATTAATCACTCTCTCAATAGCTTCAGCTCTATATCCTCTTGCGTAATAATTTGGCCATGGTTGTTCTGGATGAACTGACTGATTAGCAGTAATTATATATCCAGAAGTTGGATTCACAGTAAAAGGAAGCTCTTCAAATGGTACGTAGCCTTGCCAGTCATTAGAGCTTATCCAACCTTCTATTGGTAAATCACCTACTAATCCTTCTGCTCTTATAGGTAGTTTTCCTGGTGATTGGTATGCAATATTTCCATCTACATCGGCATACAGTAAGTTTTGAGCAGGCACATCAAAAAGCTTTGTAGCATCTCTAAACTCTTCCCAGTTTGATGCATAATTAAAGTCTCTTATTCCTACAAAAGTTGTTCCTGGCTCTAGTGCTGGCCAAGCCAAAGAGACAGAGAAATTTTCTGGTAACTCAATTCTTGCTTCATCTGCAAATGATGTTTCATCGTCTTCTGGGTTAAGGTTTATTGGATATCCTCTATCAGAAACGATAGGACCATGATGCGTTGACCTTACTTCAATAACAATAGGTTCTGCTCCCGCAACTTCAATTATTTCTGTGACTCTATCCATATCACGCCACTCACCATCAACTTCATACTGATTTGGATTAGCAGGATTGATCTTTTCTATAAAGAGATCTTGAACATCTGGACCCATGTTCGTAAAGCCCCAAGCAATATCGCTGTTATGTCCTATAACAACATAAGGAGAACCAGCAAAAGAAAAACCAATAACATTTAAATCACACTCTGTATTTTTTGGGTAGCAATGAAGTCCATTTTCATACCAAATTGCAGGAAGCTGAACAGATAAATGGGGGTCATTAGCAAGTAATGGCAACCCTGTGTCTGTATGTGTTCCTGAAATTGCCCATGAATTTGAACCTAAAGCTTGATTCGTTTGTAAGTCTTTTGTCACATACTTAATAAATATTGACTGTGAAAAATCTTGAAAATTTTGTGGTGTGTTTGAAGTAAAAGAGCCTTTTCCTTTCCACTCTTCAACTATGTACGGATGATCTTCAGGATATGGTGGAATTAACAAATCGGCAATCTCTGGTGTTAAGGTATTGAAAGTTTTAGAGTTTTTAATTTCTTGTTGAAAGTTACCATTCAAATCATAAGCCATCATCTTTGCCCAAGCTAATGGATAGTGAGGCTCGTACTTGCCTACCTTGTAATCTGGATTTATAAATTGTAAAAAGAAGTGCTCTAAACTTAGTCTGTTCTGTGGACGAGAATCAATATATGCATTTATTCCATTTGTATAGCTAATGAGGTCTTGTTTAAATTCAGGAGTTAAATTTTCATACTCTTCTAGTGCAACTCTGTTAAATCCAAATGTTCTAAATAACAAATCGGCACCTACGCCTGGATCTCCAATAAGTGAAGCTAATCTACCAGTGCTTAAGTGACTCCAAAACTCTAATTGCCAAAATCTATCTTGTGCATGGACATATCCTTGAGCAAATAAAATATCATCAACATTAGTTCCATATATATGGGGAATTCCTCTTTCATCACGTATTATCTCTACAAAATCATTGAGTGGTAAACCAGAGACATCAATGTCGTGCTCTGGAAGTGGCATTCTGAAAATATAAATACCTGCAATAAGAACAACTGCTTGTAATAAAATAACAACAACTAAAAGCCATTTAAATAACTTTTTCACGATTTCCCCCAACAACGCCATTTTATATTCATGCAAATATATATGCTTTCAAATTAAGAAATTACATTAATTTAATTTGATATATTAGTTGTTGTTATTTTGTAAAATCTACTGAAGTATCTTTTAAAATCTTTATGTTGTTATCACCTAATACACTTGCAACAATGCCAGCTCTGTAGCCGCTTCCACAAGATAAATTGGTAATGTTTAATTTAGAGAATTCTTCTGGCAAAGCTTTATTTTCATAATAAAAACGAGCTAAACGATCAAAAGTAAATTCTTCCTCCGAAGATTTTTCGTTTAACTCACGTAGATCATAAAACTCTTCACTATCAAATGATTCCTTTGTAACAGTCGGTACTACTGTTTTCTTTAGATTTGATAGTGGTATGAGATATTTAATATTCTCAATTCCTATTCGATACAAAGAGAGAATTGTTTTACTAATTTCATCATTCATAAGAGCTTCTAAATTATTTTCAGAAATTATGTTTTTAGTATCAAAATTTGCAAAATAACTATCTTCAAAAACTAGTGATATGGCTGTACCTTGATTAATCATCCAACCAACATACGATGAAAAAGTCTTGCTTGTTGAAATTTTAAGAGCATCCTCAACACGAAAATCTTTATCTGAAGACGTGTCGATGAGCGTAGTTCCAGTTATAACTTCAACATCATTTGTAACAACAGGTAGAGCTATATCTTTTATGAGTTTGGTTTTACCTTTATTAAATGAGTTTGTAGTTCCAAAGTATGAAGGATAAGCACCAAGTGAAGAGAGTAAAATTTTAGAAAATTCCTCAACAGAGTCTATACCTAGTAAGTCATTGTCTACTTTCAGAGTTTCCATAGTTGGATAATCAGGTAACGGTCTATTACTTACTCCACAAAAACTTCCCTGGCCATGAGTAGGTAGTACATGAACACTATCGTTAAATTCTAAAAATTTGTTTTTTGATTCAAACTGATGGTTTGTTAATACAGGAGTGTCATCTTCTGAAATTAAGTCAGTTCTTCCAACTCCTGAAGAAGTAACAGAACCTCCTGAGAAAACTGCGATTAGAGTGTCCTGTTCAAATAACTTATAAGAGACATGTGAGAAAGTGTGTCCAGGTGTATCGAAAGCAGTTATCTTGTAGTTATCAGATACTATTTGAAAATTTTCATCAGCAACTTCATGGTCAAAAGAAACATCTTCTTTTGGAACAACATGCTTTGAAGAAAATACTTCTTTAATTTCAAAAGCGCCAGTTAGATAATCGTTATGAATATGTGTTTCAAGCACGTAAGTTATCGGCTTGTTTATCTTTTTTGCAAAATTTATAATTGTCCAAGCATCTCTGGGTGGATCAACAGCAATTAAGGAGTCTGTAAACTCTATTAAGTAATAGTTATTACTATTTTCAATATTTTTAAATGTATGTATATTTTTCATATTATAAAAAATCTAGTGAATCAATCCATGATGAAATATCATTGACTGTCTTTCTATACATTTCCATAGCTTCTTGATCTGATTTATATGACGATCTGCTTGGGTCTTCAAAGGAGTAATGTATAACATTTTTTGCATTTGGAAATATTGGACATGATTCTTTTGCTGAATCACACACTGTAAAGACGTAATCAAACTCATCTTTAAGAAATTGATCTAAAAGTTTTGGGTACTGATCTGACATGTTAATGTCTTGTTCCATCATTGCTTTCATAGCATAAGGATTGACCATGTTTTCTGGATGTGTTCCTGCAGAAAATACTTCATGTTTTGGAAATTTATTCCTTAATAAACCTTCAGCAATTTGAGATCTGCATGTATTACCTGTACAAAGAACCAGTAGCTTCATAATTTTATTGTATATAAAGAAGTAATATAGTCCTATGGAATCACAAGCTGATAAAGAGAAAAAATTTACTTCTTTAATGGAGAAATGGATAATGTATTTTCTCTACATCCTTTTTGGGGGTCTCTTTATATTTATTACATGGACTGAAGGGTGGAGTGAAGCTGTATTGCTTCTTCCAATAGCTGCAATTACTCTACCTTTAACCAAATGGGGTATGAAGTGGCAGAATGAAAGATATATTCGAAGTGCTAAAAATCAAGATGATTTAGAAGTAGTATTAAAAAGAGTTGAAGATCTTGAAAATAGAATCTCAAAGCTGGAGGAGAAATGATATCTGTTGAAGTCCTATGTAAACATATGGCATGGGCTAATCAAGAAATTTACAAAGAGATTCAAAAACTTGATGAAAAAGTTTTAGATTATTACATTATTGATCCCGAGTGGACAGTAAAAAATATAATGATTCATATTGTTGGTGCTGCACATATATATGGTGGAAGACTTAACAAAGAACCATTTTCTAAATTTACACTTGAAAATTCTGAAAGTTCAGAAGTAATTAATGAGCTATTAGAACATCTTGAAAGACTGGATTCTAAATTTATTGAAAATTCACAAATGGAAGATGAAGAAATTACATTCACGACTTCTAAAGGTGAGAGAAGTGCAATGGCATCAACAATTCTTTCTCAAATGATTTTTCACGCAGCTGAGCATCGTGCTCAAATCATTGCTGCTCTTGATAAACACAATGAAAGAAGTATTAACTTAGATGATTATGATGTATGGAGCTACATAGCTAAAAATTAACCATGATATCTATAGAACTACTTTTAAAACATATGGCCTGGGCCAACCAAGGAATATACAAAGCTGTACAAAAACTCGACGACGAAGTTTTAGACTACTACATTATTGATCCTGAATGGCATATTAGAAGAATCCTGATACATACTGTGTATGCTGCACACGCTTATGAACAGAGATTGGCTGGTGTTGAACCAGAACCGATTGAGCTTAAGAATCCAGACAGCCCAGAAGTAATAGATGAATTATTAGAACATCTTGAGAGAGTCGATACTGCTGCTCTTAAATATGTAGATATGGAAGACAGAGATATACATTACAAAATCGACGGTGAACCTAGAACAACGAAGGCATCTACTCTTCTTTCTCAAATGGTTTTTCACTCTGCAGAACATCGTGCACAGGTCGTTGCGGCGTTAGATGATAAAGGTGTTCGAGATATTAATTTAGATAGCTTTGCTGTATTTGGCTACGTTAGTCAACAGTAGTTTTTAGCCACTCTTCGTATTCTTTAGTTGTAAAAGTCGGCTCTATTACAGTTATTTTTGGGAGTTCATAGGAATGATTTGATTGTATATATTCAATAACTCCTTGTTGGTTTGATTGGTCTGTATATAAAGAAACTTCAATTTCATTGTCATACTGTACTTCATTTTGCCATTTGTAAATTGAATTAATTGCATGATAGGTTCCACAAGCTATATGATTTTCAGCAACTAATGACTCAATAAGATTTTTTGCTTCATCTTCATTTCCAAACGTTGATTGAATAATTATCATATATCTAATTCTAATTCTTCAACTAAATGACTCCATAGTTGTTTTCTATATTCACTGTTATAAACAAGTCTGTTGTGTTTATGCAGTGAAGGTCTTCCATAAATGCCAAACAATCTGGGGGCATAGACTTTTTCAGCATTAACAATTTTGTCATCAATTGCTTTTAAGACTGGGTCTGCTCCTGTTTGAATGTTTGTAGAGATATATGTATATGTAGATTTTTTAATTTTCGTAACCTCATATGGTCTTGATTGTCGAGACTTAGTAATACCAGGATGAACCAGTCCGATAGAAATATCACGACTTTGAAGCTTTTTATCTAGCTCTAAAGCAAACATGGAACGTAATAAATTTGTTAGATTGTATCGTTTACTTGGAGAAAAATCTTGTTTGCTATGAAGATTGTTGATTGAAAAACTTCTTGCAAGATAAGAGGCAAGGCTTGTTACCTGTAAAAGCTTTCCTTGTGCTCTTTCAATATTTTCTAAAAGTAAAAGTGATAAACGAAACGATCCGTAAACATTAACTGCAATCATAGACTCGTATCCTTCTTCTGTTAGTTGATATGGATTGTAAATTAAACCCGCATTGTTATATAAAACATCAATATTTGAGGTTTCTTTTAAAACAATTTCGGAGAAGTGTTCGATACTTGGTTTGGATGATAAGTCTAGTGGAAGAAACTTTGCTCCTTGACCCAAATATTGTTCAGCTTGCAAACCTTTCTTTTCAGACCTACAAGCAAGAATGACTTTAAATTCTTTGTCGATTAAGTTTTTTGCAACTCTAAGTCCAATTCCTCTATTTGCACCTGTGATGACTGCTGTTTTTACCATTGTTAATCAGTTTATTAATTTGTACAATTAAAGAAATGTATTACTTGATTGCAGCAATTCTTATACTCACTGCATTTCGGTACTTCAATTTAATCCCAAAACTATCAAATAAGTTTTGGAACTATGTTGATTATGTTTTTGCTTTAGCTGCATTTGTCCTACTGTTATCTAGAATTCCACCCTTTTTCTCAGGAGTTATTCTCACAGTTGTTCTAGTTATTGCTTGGCAAAAAGGCTTCTTTGATAAATTAAAGTAATTACTCAGGCAACTCTCTAAATGTAATTACATTTCCAAAAGGATCTGTAATTTCAAAAATTTTAAGATTATCAGCAGTAGTAATGACATCAGAGGAGACGTCCTTTGTCTTCTCTTTAACTTTTTCAAAATAATTTTCAAAATCATCAATCAAAAATGAAAAATCTACAGTTCCTCCAACCGTACGATCTCCACCACCTTTGCCAGGAATGTAAAGGCCAACATTTTGATTTTCTAATTGAACCGTTGCCCATCCAAAACTATCTTCTCTAAAAAGCAGTGAAAAAAATAGTTTCTCAGTATAAAACTCAATTGCATCATCGAGATTATCTACTGGAATCTTAAATCCGGTTAATGAGACTTTCATTTGTAAAACTTATTATTGTAGAGCAACCATCTTATTGAAAAAATAAATACAAATACTGCCAAAACTGTCGTCAAAGTAGGAAAGTTATATAAAAGTAAAATTGACCCAACTACAGTTAAAAAAATAACAAGCATTACTTATCTAATCCAGGTGCAATAAATGTTTTCCTCTTACCCTTTACGTTGTGAAACGCTTCTTCTAATTTCCTTTTAGAACGCTCTACTGATAAATTGCTTGAAAGAGGTTTCAGAATTTCGTATCTTCTATTTCCAAAATCAATTTTCATTGGTACAACTGTAGCATTTAACTCTTTCGCAATGTAGTGATATCCGGTTTTAATGTCACCATTTGTCAATGGATTGCCTTCTACAGTTATATATAAAATAAATCGTTTTTTATTTTTGAGCCGTTCAACAATTTGCTGAGTAGTACCTTTAGCCTTTTCTCTCCAAACTGGAATGCCTCCAAGTCGATTAATGATATATCGTTGTATCCACCAAAAAGGATGTTTGATTCCATAGTTGTCGAGGTCCATGCCCTCTTTAGTACTACTTGGTAAAGATATTCTCGTGAACATATTTACTGATCCTAAAAAATTTGTTCTAAGGTCCAGTGCAAATGTAGAGATTAAAAAATACCATGAATCAGCTAGTGAAGAATGTGGACCAGAAGCTAAAACTATTTTATTTGATTTAGGCAGAGAACCTTTTATATCCCAGTTGTTTAGGCGTAAAATAAACCGAGCAAGAGGACCTAAAATATATCTTTTCTTATAAGGGTGTAAATCTTGATGCACTAAATCTTGCATGACAGCGATTTAGTTACTTCTCTTCTCTTTTAATTTTTATTTGTTTCCTTTTACCATCATCAGAGATATCAATTTCAATAGATTGACCCTCAAACTCTGAAGAGGTGTTAAGTTTTTCCCAGCACTCAGGGCAGATACCAGTATTAGTTGCTGGTACACCTTCTAATTCACATAATGCACATTCCATACTCAAATTGTAGGCTCTTCCTCTTCTTTTTCTAGTTCTTCTAAGACTTGTTGTTCCAATAACTTGAGATTTTTATTTCTACTGACTGAAAGGAACGCTGTAAAAAGCACAATGCCACCAACGAAAAACAAGAGTGCATATCCCCTTCCATCACCAGTTCCAACTAAAAAAGATAGACGGTCTTGGTTCTCGGGATAAAATGTAAACTCAAGATAGTCTCCAAGAGGACCAGCAATCAAAATTCCAATTGGTCTCAAAGCTTGAGCAATTGTTCCTCGTAACGCCATAGCTCTACCACGTATTTCTTCATCAGTAATTATGAGCCAAGCTCCAGATGAAATTGCATATTGTAAAGAGCCTGCACCTGCTTCAACAACTCCCCAGATTATCAATAGAATTAATGAAGCACGAAGAGACCCTACTATGATTCCAATTCCCATGATCATTCCACAAATAATAATTATTTTCATATTGCCTTGAATTTTTTTAGCTATTCGAACAGCTAAAGCCGAGAATGCTAAAAATGATACGCCTACTGCGGACTCAATCAACCCAAGACCTCTGGCGTCTGTAAAATTAAGAACCATTGGTGGAAGTAGAACTGAGTTCATTCCATGAATGAAATTTGAAATAGCAAATATTGCAACTAACGTTACCAATCCTTTTTTATCCTTTAGCCACTCAAAACCTTCTAGAAGATCTAAATACATATTTTTTATATTTAATTTATTTTTTTGCTCTATTTTCTTCCCTTTAATGAACATGATTGAAGCAAGACCAATCAAACAAGTTATAACATCTAATAAAATAACTCCAGGAAGACCAAAGAACGCATAAATAAATGCGCCACCAATTGGACCAATAAGTATTGAAATTGCATCTGCGCTTTCAAATAATGCTGCTACTTTTGTAACTTCATCTTTTTTAACAATGTCTCCAAAAAATGCACCCCAAGTAGACCAGTGAGCAATCTCAAAAATGCCAAAAACAATAGCTGCAGGAATAAGCAAGTACAAGCTTAAGTTTTCTGTATATGCAAGCCATCCAACAAAGCACATAACAATTGCAATGGTGATGTCCATAGTAATGATTACTTTTTTACGTGAAAATCTATCTGCAAAGACGCCACCTATAGGGCCTGTTACTGTTCCAATAATTGCTACAGTAAATAAAATTGTGGAAAGAGCTGATGCTCTTCCTGTGGTTTCATAGATCCAAACACCAAGTCCAAAGAAAGACATTTGGGAACCTGTCCAAGACAATGTTTGTCCAAACCAAAGAAAATATACTTTTTTACTCATTTACTTTTTTAAATTATTTTCTTCATCAACATAAACAACTGTTGGGGTGTGAGAATCTGCTTCCTCTTCTGTAA
Organism: Candidatus Actinomarina sp.; assembly: GCA_038142145.1. Taxonomy (GTDB): domain Bacteria; phylum Actinomycetota; class Acidimicrobiia; order Actinomarinales; family Actinomarinaceae; genus Actinomarina. The sequence goes on from JAYQJM010000002.1 coordinate 13,944, forward strand.
ATAAAGCATAAGAAACTATTATTACTTTTTCTCCTGTTTTAATTTTATGGGCTGCTGCACCATTGATAACTATATCTTGTGAATCGTTTTCACCTTCTATTACATAGGTTTCTAATCTTTCACCAGAGGTAACGCTTAAAACATGTACTTTTTCATTTGGTAAAAAACCCGCTGCATCCATAAGAGTTTTGTTGATAAGAATAGAACCTTCATAATCAACATTATGATCTGTGATAAAACAGTTATGGATTTTAGATTTTAAAAGCTTAACAAGCATTAGAAAATTATATACAATTAAAATTCTTAATTTATCCATTTAAAGAATCTGAGTTAAATTACTATAAAAGTATGTCTGATAACAAAACAACAGAGGAATGGATAGTAGAACGCTGTTCAAAACCTTTTGAATCTCAAGAGGATGCCTCTACATATATGAAAGAGAAAAAGTTTGACGGCATGGTTTTAAAGCTTGAAGATGGTTCAATACAAGCTGTATGTCCAACATATCCTGATGGATACTATCCAAACGCAGAGGTTTTAGAAGAGGTTAAAACTGATTCTGAAGCCTGTTGTTAGTTATCTTTTTTAATCGAAACCACTGAAGCAGTTCCTTGAACAGGATAACTCTCCATAATTGCACCATCATATTGGACTAAAACATTTATATTTTTATCTATTTCAAATGGGTAAAAATTTATTACTTCACCATTTAGATAAATTACTGTATCAGGTGTAACAGTAGCCCATCCATAATCAATCATTGTTGGACCCTCTTGGCTTATCATCTGTCCATTTACCAATATATTGATGAATGCACCCTCGCTGTCTATTCTTACATCTTCAATATATCCTTGCATATCGTATCTAATAGATGAAGGGTCTTCGGCTTGGCATGAGCTAATAAATAAAATCAACATAAACAAAAGAGCTGTTTTCTTCATTACTTCATATATCCTTCAAGCAAATTCAAAAACTTTTCTTTGTCTGACTTTGTGACAACCCTAACATTCTGATTGCCTTTTTCGTTGTCATAAAAATCAACAATGGTTTGGCCTCTTGTAATGCCATCTCTTGTATCAACTATTACATGCAGTTGCTGTGATTCAAGAATGACAGAATTGTCTATAGCGACTGCCATTGTTATTGGATCAGGTAAATCAAATCCATAAAATCCATACCAAGAGTGTGTCAGCTCAATAAGAGTTTTCTGAATATCAATACAGAAATCTGAATACTTTGTATTCAATGATTTAAACCTCTCTATTTCTTTTTCTTTTAACATTGCATATTTATAGGAGTTATCCCAACCAACCATTGTTATTGGAAGTCCTGAATCAAAAACTATTGCTGCTGCTTCTGGGTCAACCCAGATATTAAATTCTGCAGTTGGAGATACGTTTCCTGTCCCATCCGAAGTTCCACCCATGACATAACAATGTTTAATCTTTTCAACAATGGATGGATCTTTTTGAATAGCTAATGCAATATTTGTTAATGGTCCTAAAGTAACGAGCGTAATTTCACCTGGTTGTTGGTTAAAGGAATTAATTAAAAAATCAATTGCATTCTCTTTTTCGTACTCAGTATGTTTTGGCACTATACCAATGTCTCCCATGCCATCTTCGCCATGAACGCATTGCGCGCTCAGTGAAACTGGAGATCGGGATTGAACGTGGGCTGAAAATTCCTCTAAGGTCTGGACCTCTGAGTAATCACGAGTTAAAGGTTTGTCTGCACCTGCGTATACTTTTGTGGTTTCTTCACAAAGCTCAATGGTTGAGAGAGTATTAATAATTCCCTGATCTCGAGGAACATTTCCTGAAACAAGAGTTATTCCAAGAACGTCAATTGTTGGTTCTCGTAAAGCCATCAAGATTGCGACTGCATCATCAGATCCTGTATCCGCATCAATTATGAATTTTCTTTGCGACATATATATAGAGTTTAAAGCATCAATCTATTTTTTAAATAGTTGCCATACAATTATCGGAATTATGACAAGCATAATCTCCCAAGTATCCCAGACCTTTTCAAGCTGTTCTATAAAACTCATATTGACCGTTTTTTCAAATAATCTTTGCCTTTAAAAAGCCAAACAAAATATAAGATCCAATAAACAAGAAATAAGATCGATTCCTCAATTCCAAATAAGCCTAAAACTCCTTCGAGAACAAAGATTCCAAGAAATAAGACAACTGATCCAAAGAGATACTTTTTATTTATACCGCTCATAACATTCAATATAAACTTTTGGTGTAATTGTTTTTATAACTTTAGATACAGTCTTTTCAGGAAATAACTCTACTTTTTTAAAACGTAAACACGACTTACCCATATCTAATTTACCTACTTCATCTATTACATCTTTAGAGAAGGACTCATACAACTCTTTGTCGCAATAAACACCATGTAAATAAAGTGCAAAATGATGTTTTTGTGCTGCTAAAGACATCACACTCAAAGGTTTATTGTTATATGTTTTCGGATAAGTTGAAAGAGGTATTTCATAATTAATCATTCCCCAGTCCATGGTCTCTTTTATACCTTTAGGGAGATGTTCAAGAATTAGTTTTCGAACATATCTAATCACTTTTGCTTTTTCACTTTCGAGTTCATTTATATATTGTTGAACTGTTGTCGCTGAAGAACTAACCATTTTTCTTAACCAAACTAATAAAACCTAAAACAGAACTTGAAATGAAAGTAAATAGAAAGAAATAATTTACAAAGATATTCGAGTCTTCAAATACATACATCAATGGATAAGAAATATATGCAGATGCAAAATACAGAAGGGGTTTACTTATTTGCAATTTTTAATAAATGAGAACTCTATCTGCTTCAAAAGTTAACTCAACTAACTTATTAGGAGTTGCAGGCGTAAAGCCAAGCTCTTCTAATTGCTCTTTTGTAATACCACGAGCTGCAGCTGATTTTCCAGATGCATATAAATGTGCACCTTTTTCTTTTAAAACACTGAGGTGATCTGCAAGAGTTCCTAAACCAACACCTTGCATTTCCTGTGTTGTTATTTCATGAAGAGATGTCACTCCATCTCCTGCACAGAAAATAGTGACTTCGTTACCATCTTCAATAGCTGATTTTGCAACTAAAAACCCTAAGACTGAACGGCTTGGATTTTCAACTCCTGTGATTATATGTACTAACAATTTATTCATACCCCAATACTAAAACCAAAGACTCGATATTATCTAGTGGTTATGAATTTTCTCTCCATGATTAAAAACAAGCTTGGTGCATTATCTATTTCATTGGGGATTTTTGCTGTTGTCACAACTATAAATTCACAAACAATACAGCTCACATTATGGGATAGAGACTTTGAAAAACCCATAGCTATTTTACAGTGGGTGAATCTCTCATATCTATTAATGGCAGCGGTTTCAACTTTGTTAATCGGTAGATTTGCTGACTTAATTGGGCGAAAAAGAATGTTTATTTATGGTCTTTTAGTGTATGGACTTTCAACATCTCTTCTTGTTGCTGTAAACTCTTTCGAATTATTGCTTGTTGCAAGAGGGCTTCAAGCCTTAGGAGCGCAATGTGTCATGGGTCTTAGTGTTGGTCTTATGACTACTATGTTTGGAGATGAAAACAGAGGGTCTGCCGTTGGGTTAATTGCCTCAATAGGTTCAGTCTCAGTACTTTTTATTCCCTTAACTATTGGTTATTTAGCTGAATATAACAACTGGAGATTGTTTTTCATATTGCCCGTTGCCCTCTCATTTATTAGTGCTTATATTTTACTTCGAGTAAATCTTGGTACTGAAACTGTAACAATTGATAAGGTTGATGTTAAGTCATTAATGTTTATTACATTAATTCTCTCTAGCTTTTCTTCTGCACTTACATTTTTTAGAGTTGAAAATGTTACGAACACTATTAGCTTTCTCTTGCTTCTCTCTTGTCCTTATTTCATATGGTTGTTTTATAAAAGACAAAAATCTGTTACAAATCCCATATTTCCGCGAGGAGTTTTTTCAGATAAGCGCTTCCAAATTTCTCTATTCACTATTGTTATCTACTTTATCTCTATTGGTGGATGGTCCATTCTCTCACCATATTTTTTCACACAAGGTTTGGGGTTAAACTCAATTCAATATGGACTCATTGGAACTGGGTTTGGTTTAATTCTTGTACCGATGGCTATTATTGCTGGAAGAATCTATGACAAAAAAGGTCTAAAAACTTCACTATATATAGGTGCTTATGGAAATATTATTGCTGGCATCATTTGGTTAACTACTCCTTATTTTTTAAATATTCCTTATGTTTTGCTGAATGGCATTTTTGGTATTGCACCAGTTGTATCGTCTGTTGCAACTGATGCTGAAGTCATGTCTAAATTTAACTTAGAAAACAGAGGAACAGGATCTTCTATGATTGAGACACTTCATGTTATCTTTGCGTTTGCTGGAACCGTTCTCTATTCAACAATTTATGACTTTTCATTACAAATATTTGTTGGTAGTGGAGCTACATATAGTACTGAAATGTTTTGTTTTATACTTTCTGTTGTTTCAATTTCTTGCTGTATTGCAGTAGTGGTTGTATTTTCAACTTCTGAAATTGAAATCGTGGTTGTAATCTCTTGTAACTCATTAACATCTATCGACCGATCTATAGGCTCTGAACAAGCTAAAAATACTAAAACAAACAATAAGAATACTTTTTTCATAAACAGTTAAAGAAAGTTATATTATTCAGTCCAAAGGAGTCTTAAGGTGTCAAGAATCGTATTGCTGTTTCCATACGTATCTTGCAGATAAAGAGTTAACGGCAATTCAGCATTTACTGGCATGCTTCCTACATAAACAAATGTAACTATAATTCTATAGTTATTTGGGACATCGGTTTCGTAATTGTAGTCAATTCGAGTTGGGAAAATATATTCATAGGTACTTGTTGAGTTATTAACAATACTAATTACAGAGTACGTTGTTGAGATTTTTGCACCTCGTACATAATTTCCGCCATTTGTAGCACCTCCAAACTCAACAGAAGTATCAAAACATGGATCATTTACGACTAACCAAAATACTTCTCTCTGAGCTTCAGTAGCGCTAGTAGATAGGTTTGGACCATTGCTAGGAAAGAATAAAGCATAACTTCCAACGAAAGATGGGGGTGTAAAGTCACTTAAACAAGGATCTGGAGTATCAGTCGTTACATTTGCAGATGGGTTATTTGATGAAGTACAACCATCTCCATCAATAGCTTCTACTACAATCTCGTAAGTGGTTCCGGGAGATAATCCTGTGATATTTGCATATGTAGTGTTTGCGTCAACTGTTGTATAAAGTTGACCATTTACATAAACATTGTATCCTGTAACTCCTACATCATCAGTTGCGTCATCTGAAGTCCAACTAACGCTGATCTCTGTTGTTGAAAGTGCATAAGCTGTGATATAGTCTGTTGTCCATGTTGGGTCAGAACAAATATTAGGTGTTGTTGTTGAGCTTTCAAAAGTAGGGCCATCAGTCCAACAATCATCAGCATCCCCTGCTTGAATTTCAAAGTAATAGGAAGTGCCTGAGGATAGATTCTCAAAAGTAAACTCCCTGTCGTATGCAGAACTACTAGACCACAGTGATAAGTCATCAGTAGTTGACCAAATTGCATCATTTCTTAGCACTCGCCACTGAGTTACACCGATATCGTCAGAAAACATATCATCATTCCAAGCAATTGTGATTGAGGTCTCGGTTCTTTCAATAACCTCTCCGCCAGCAGAGGAATTGTAAACAGGAGGAGAGCAAGTATATGGAGTGGTTGTAGTTGGAGTTGTAGATGTTGAATATTCAAAAATAGGTCCATCTACCCAACAATCATCTTCATCTCCTGCTTGTAATAATATTACATAAGGCGTATCAGCAGATAAACCATTAAAAGTGTACTCTCTATCATAATTTCCATTACTGACCCAATCTAAAGGATCCAAATTGGTTGACCATAATTGATTATTTAAAAATACTCTCCATTGTGTAATCCCAACATCATCAGAAAACATATCATTATTCCAAGCAATTGTGATTGAATCATTTGTTGCATTAAGAACAGTTCTTTCTGCATTGGGATTATAAACTGGTGGCACACAGGTTTCTGGAGTATCTCCTGGATCATCACTTGGAGTATCTCCTGGATCATCACTTGGAGTATCTCCTGGATCATCACTTGGAGTATCTCCTGGATCATCACTTGGAGTATCTCCTGGATCATCACTTGGAGTATCTCCTGGATCATCACTTGGAGTATCTCCTGGATCATCTTGTACTACTGTTGTTTCAGTGGTTGTTTCATTGCTATCATCGGAGTTACCAATTGGTCCGTAACACCATGCCAAAATCAAGATTAAAATTATTAAACCTACAATCATGATTCGCTGATTGCGTTTTCTCTTATCTTGATCTTCTATAGCTTCTGGTGAATAATTCATGGTATTAAGGAGTTACCCAATTAATTGTAAAATAATCGTCATATCTTGTTCCATTACCGTCTCTATCATACAATAAAATTCGTACTGGTGTTGATACGCGTTGACTATCAGTAACTGTTGGTGGGTTTTCACCACAAGTAAGTCTAGGTGTAACACAAGAAAGGTTGCTTAGGTACACTTCATAAGTTCTTTCTTGTGGGTCGCTATACATCTCCCAACCCACTGCTCTATTGCTTAAATATGCCCAAGAACCGTCCCACTCATTATTACTAGCAATATCATGGATACCTACCCAAACTGTGGTCTCACCGTAATTCATTTCACTAGAATCCAGACAGTTAAATGTAACTTCAGGGTCAGAACACCTGTCTACCTCCCCAAATTTTTCTCTTGTTCCATACCAAGTAAACCCAGCATCATCAACTCCATTAGGATGGTTTACGGCATACCAACCAAAATATCCAGAAAGTGAACCTGCACAGTCATCCTCAACACGAATAATTAATTGATTATTGAATGCCCACTCTCTAGCTTGCTGATATTGATCTGGTGAAAAATAAGGAACATTTATTGATCCACCTTCAGGTACTTCTTCAGAATTAAAATAAACATTTATTAAGCTTGGCTGAACTTCTGTTGGAAGAGGACTTACACAATTGTCTATAGGCTCCCCGTCGTCTCCATCGTCATCAGTGCCAAATCCAGGAATTAATACATTTAAATCTACAAGTGTTGTTGGAGGCGTAAAGAAAAATGACTCTCCACTTGGAATAGTTGCAGGACCAACTGCATGTTTATCAATAAATCCACAATTGTCCAAAGCATCTAAATTATCTATATTCTCAATAACATAGTTGATATTATCATCGAATACATAGGTCAAATATATGACAAAAGAGTAATCTCTTCCCTTTTCTAAAGTTGTTCCATCTCTATATGTGTATACAGACATATCAAGTCCCCAAGAACTACTGTCACCCCCAGATTGAACAGTGGTTAGATTTGGAGTCATATACACAATATTTAAATTGGTATTGAATACGATTGCTCCAAATACTTCATCTGAACCTTGCTCATAAATATAAGCTATACCGAGAGAATCCTCAGGTGTTTTGTTCATGCCCATAAGTCTGAAGAACAAGGACCCGTTGTTATAAATTAAATATGAATCCTCTACAAGCGGTCTATCAAAGCCTTGAAATCCATCAACACACTCATTAGGACTGTCGGCTGGGGTCTCATCAGAATCTTCATCAGGATTATCGCCAGGTGTCTCTCCAGGATTATCAGGTAATCCTAAAGTTGTTACAAAATCTTCTGGATTGTCATCATCATAACAATTCTGGTCATCGCCTGGTTCAATTTTTACTTTATATTGTGTACCTGGTTGTAAATTGGTAATTCTATAACTTCTTGCGGAACCGTCTTCAAGAATAATTAATACGTCATCATTAAGGACTATTTTCCATCTTGTTACTGCAATATCATCTTCGGCCTCACCCCAAGTGACAACAAATGATGTTTCTGTAATATCTTCAAAATTTATTTCTTTATTGGTCCATTCAGGTGGAATACAACCCTCAGCTGGCGGTGGAACATCAGGAGGTGGATCTTGTGGGATTGCAGGTGGTTGATCAGGTCCGTTTCCGTTTCCTTGGTTACCTTGTCCGTTTCCTGGGTTACCTTGTCCGTTTCCTGGGTTATTTTGACTATTGCCAGGATTTGATGGTCTGATGCCTAATTCTTCTCCTATGTTTCTACCAATTTGTTTTGTGTCTTCTACAAAATTTCCAAGAGGTGTAGAACTTACGAACTCATTTACTGGATTACCATCACACCAAACTAGGAGAAAAATAAGTATGAGCATTCCTGCAATTTGGTTTCTCTGATTTCTTCTTTGTCTTTCTGCTTTTTTTAATTGTTCTTGAAACTGCATTGGGTCTTGATCAAGATCTGTAAAGTTAATGGTTATATTTCTAATAAATTGAAAAAGTTTAGATTTAAAAGGTGTCATTGTTAATATTGTAAAAATAATTCACAAAAACATCAATTAATTAAAACATATATATGTAATTTCTTCGTTATTGCTTTACTGCTATTATCAAAATATGAAATTTTACTTTCAAAAAAGAAATAAAGACAATAATGATGATGGTCAACAACCTGTTCCACCACAGGAAATCCAACCTCCTCAACAACCTGTTCCACCACAGGAAAACCAACCTGTACCACCACAACAACCTCAATATCAACCTCCTCAACAACCTGTTCCACCACAGGAAAACCAACCTGTACCACCACAACAACCTCAATATCAACCTCCTCAACAACCTGTTCCACCACAACAACCTCAATATCAACCTCCTCAACAACCTGTTCCACCACAGAACTATGACCCCTATGCATTTCAAAGAGAGCAGTATAAAAAACAAAGAAACAGAAGATTAATAGCTCAAGGACTTGTTGCTCTAATTCTTCTTCTCGCAGTTTTTGATGGAAATCCTGTTAATGCTTTTGTTGACACAACTCCTGTAGGAGAAGTCATTGATTCCGTAAAAAATAGATTGAATTCTGTTCTGGGAAGAGAAGGTGCTTCATCAAACAATACAAGTACTCAAAATGGAGATACAGGTTCAACAGATAACTCAAATGAAAATAGTCCGGCTGGAGCTGCTGCTTCTGAGGTCTCTTGCGACTTTGATAAAACACCATATCTTTCTCCGCTAGAAGGAGCGCTTGAAACTACTTCTTTTGGATTGAATACCGATTCGCCTTATTTCTTAGAAGGATACAGTCTACAGCAGCAATTGCTTACTTTTGGATATGATATAGATTTTGTAGAAACTTTCGATCAAAACAATGCAGTATTCTCAGAAGATATATTTATTAACAAGTTTTTAGAACTAAGTTCTCAAACGTTAATTAATTACCATATTGATTACTTGACTAAATTTTCTCGAGGAATTTCAGAACTTCAAGAACAAGATGCTAACGACCCTGATTTTAAGTACGGTATTGCATTACAATTACTTCAAGCTGAAATATATAAAGATGAAGTTATAAGTTTTTATATTGGCAATTTAAACGACAATGATGAAGTTACAAAAATTAAATTATTTTTGAACAGAAATATTATTTCAGAATTTGAATTAAAAGATATTAAACAACAACCAATTCAAATTTTATATTTTGACAGTTCAGAATATTTAAATACTACTTTTTCTAGTGATATTGTAAAAAACGCAGAGAGGCTAGAAGAAATAAAAATTCTTTTTGGAGAGAAAGATGGCCTTTTGGTAAATATTGATGTTGAGGGAATAGTTGGTCATGACGAAAATATGAACATAGCTATACAGATTGGAGACGATCAGGGTTGTTGGTCTGAACCATATTCAGTTGACAGAAAATATCGTTCTACCTCATTACTTTTTAAAGAAGCAGCTGAAGAATGGGAGGAATTTTATGCCTCTGAAGAAGAAGCCGAAGAAGAAGATAATAGTGGAGTTGTTGGTAGTGGACCTCTCATAACTATTCCTGATATCAGTTCAATTAATCCCGGCAATATAATTAATCCAAATATTTTGGAAGGAGTTGAGCTTATATCTGATTGTTCGAATGATGTTCTCGTTCCTTATATTTCTGGAGGAAGCCACAACAGTAATACCGTTTATAGATCTACTGTAGAGGATATAACTGTAGCAAGAGATGACGATGGCTATGTACGTGGAATTTTTGGACCGGAGGATGTTTCAGTAAATTGGTTATTTACACTACAGGTAACAGATAACTGTCCATTTGGTAACGTTACTTATCCGTTACTGAATTCAGTAGAAGTTAACTATGTTAATAGACTTGAAAATACCTCAAGCACAAGTTTTTCAACACAGGCTGAAGAATATCCTATAAATGTAAGTCAGTATTATGACGGAATAAGAATTTGGGCAGAAATGCTTAATGTAGAAAGAGATTCTGATTGTGCGTTATTTTATGATTCCTATGTTGCAAATGGCACATATGCTAAACAGATTCCTTTTCATGTATTTTTAAATCAATCATCTGCAAATGCGCCTTATATAAATGAATACTCAATTGGATTTGACCCATTAGCAGCTAATTTGTGTCCTGGTACTTACACAATTCTCTATTCACTCCTAGATGCAAGTGGAAACGTAACAGAGGTAAAATATTTGAATAATATTATTTTAGAAGTAAATGTACGAGAAGCTCTAGCTAGAGGTTAACACATATGACGAAATGGATACAAAGGATAATCATTCTATTCCTTTTATTTGCAATTTATGTTGGCTCAAGTGTCAATTTTCGTGGTGACTTATGGTGGGAGAGAATAGTTTCTATTTTTAGCGTTTAGTTTAAATTGAATACTTGTAATTTAATAAGCAACAACTAAAGTTTTAACATGAACGAAAACGAATCAAATAACAACGAACCACAAAATGAAGTCCCATCCCAGGAATCTGCTGAACAAGCTGCTGTAAATACACCTTCAAATGAAGATTTACTTGCTTTTCAAAAAGAGGAACTAAAGCGAAGAAGAAACCGAAGATTAATTAATCAGGGAATTGTTGTTCTCGTTCTCATTCTTGCAGTCTCTGAAGGTAATCCAGTAAACAACTTTGTTGACACAACTCCAATTGGTGGTGTTATTGATAATGTTAAAAATAGATTAGGTATCACAGAAGATACTGAAACTGTAGCTGAAGAAACACCAGCTAAAGTCGAAGTTGTCAGCACACCTACAACTCTTGGAGAGGTTGAAGAGATTGTAGTAGAAAATGAAAATGTTGAAGAACTTGACGTTGATGAAGAAGCCCCTGTGTGGCCAAATCCATCAATTATTTTTTCTGATATTACCCAAACATCGTTTACCTTCACATGGGAATTTGCAACCGATAATATTGGAATAGAACAGTATCAAATTCTTATTAACTCAATTGGTGCTGGAACTGTAGGATCAGAAAGTAATACATTTTCAGTTAATGGAACAACTGCAAGTACAGAGTACAAAGTAGAAATTATTGCAGTAGATAAAAATGGCAACAGCAGTGGTGCCTTAACCTCTACAGTTACAACAGCAGATCCAGAACAGGAAACGGTTGAGGAAGAGGAAGCCTCAGAAGAAGGTGAAGATGATAACGGTACTGTTGGAGGAATTCTTGGTACTGAAATTCCAAGCGTAGAAGATTTAGTCGATACTCCTGAACTTGGAAACGTATTTGTACTTCCACCAGAAGTGTTTGTTGTAAACCCATGTCTCACTGACACAACTGCGCCTACATACACTTCTCTTCCTGATAATGTCACTAAATCTATTGCTGACGAAAATTCAGTATTGCTTGCTTTTAGAGTTGAAGACAACTGTGGTTTAGGTTTTGATTATGAAACAGAATCTTTTAGAGTCCAAATAGGAACCGTTGCTGGTGCACCAATCTATCAAATCGTAGATGTTAATTATCTTATCTCCGCAAAATTTTATATGAGTGGAACTGCAGATAATGGTAATGAGTATGAATATATTCAATTAGATTCAAGAGCAATTGCTTATGATGAAATTAAAAAACATTAATAAATTTGAACCCCTTGATGTCTTAGTATTCTCATTCCTTCATTTCAAAATAAATGCGCTAGAGCTCTATGCAATGTACGAAAATAATGAAGATGTCATTGTATTAGATACAAGAAATGAATATGAAACAAGAGTTGGTCTCTTTGAAAATGCTGTTGATTTGCAACTCGATACATTTAGAGATTTTCCACAGGCTATTGAAGAGCTGCCAGAGGAATATAAAGAGAAACAAATTGTTATGTACTGTACTGGTGGTATTCGTTGTGAAAAGGCGTCAGCAGTTATGTTAAAAGCCGGATTTTCAGATGTGAAACAACTCGAAGGTGGAGTGCTTGATTACTTTAAAGAGACTGGTGGAAAGTATTGGAATGGTGACTGTTTTGTTTTTGATGAGAGAGTTGCGTTAGATACCAACTTAAAAGAGACTGAGTATATTTACTGTTTTATATGTAGGGAGCCTCTTTCTGCAGAAGAAAAAGCATCAGAGGATTTTAAGATAAACGAGTATTGTCCGTACTGTATTGAAAAGTAACTTTTAGTCGTCACCAAAAAAGATTTGATTGCCTCCATAAGGAATCTCTTCATCTTTTTCATAAATTTCAACAAAGCGTTGTTTAATTGCTTTTACTTTATCAATCAATCCTTTTTCTTTTAAGTAGTTGTACGGAGCTTTGAACACTCTGTCTTCCCATGCTAAGAATTGTTGTATTTGTTTTTTCATTGTGTATACAACCTACTGCACTTTATAATTTAAAGGAATTATTAATGTTAAATAATTGTTAAAGAAAAGGAATAGCATGAAATTCAATACTATATTAAACATCCTTCTTGTCGGCTTAGTAGTGTATTATCTCTACTCTAATTTTTATACTGGTGGCTATGAGAAATTAGATCAAGCTAGCGCGTACGAACAACTACAATCTGATAGTTCTATTCAACTCGTTGATGTTCGTGAACCGAGTGAGTTTAGTACAGGATATATTGCAGGAGCACAGTTGATTCCTCTTGGCACTATTGAAACTGATTTTGAAGCAGCAATTCCTGATAAAGATGCAAAAATCTTTGTGTACTGCAGAAGTGGCAATAGAAGTGCACAGGCTGCTAAAAAACTTGTAGATCTTGGATACACCAATGTGTTTGATATTGGCGGCATTCTTGACTGGGAGTATGGGACAGTAAATAGCTAGGCAATAGCTTTATACAGTTTTGTAATTCCTACGGCTCCACATATTGGAGTGATTATATAAAACCAGAGCTCATTGATGTTTCCATAGAGAAGCATAGGTCCAATACTTCGAGCTGGATTTAGGGATGCTCCTGTCATATCTCCAATTAAAAGTGCAGACACAGTAACTGCTCCTCCGATTGCTAAACCATAAATTTTATTGTCATTTCTTGTGACTAAAAGAATCACCAACATGAGAAATGCTGTACAAAGTATCTCTGCCACAGATCCTAATGAATACGTAGTGGATACAGTTGTTGTGCCAAAGCTATGTTTTTCTGTAAATACAACATTGTGCAACAAAGAGGCGAAAAATGCGCTTAATATTTGAACGCCTATATAAATGATTCCATCTTTTGCTGAAATCTCTTTATTCATAAAAAACCCAATCGTGACAGCTGGATTGAAGTGGGCACCAGAGTATTTTCCTAAAAGATAGACACAGCTTGTAATTGTTAATCCAAAAACAAAAGGAATAAGCTGTGGATTAAAATTTCCTATCTCTGAAAGTATGACTGATCCACATCCTATAAATACAAGTGCAAAAGTACCTGATGCTTCTGCAAGCAGAGATTTAAGAGTTAGGGTAAATCTGTAGATTTCCATATTGAAAAGTATTGTAAACTTTATTTATCTTTAGATACAGCAGAAATAATTTACATTCCGTTTAACCAAAAAATTATATGTATAACTACACCTGTGTTACTGTTTATCTTTGAAGAAAGGGCTGAATGAACAGTTTGATAGAAATGTATGCATACGGCATGTCTACAAAGAGACAGATTGAAGAATTCAAACACGGACACATCATAAAAAATGCAAGTGTAAGAAAATCATCTCTCAAAGACATAAAGCCAGTATTTGAATTAACTGAAGACGACTTACCGTAAGCAGTACATCAGTTTCTTAGTTAACTTTAAAAACTAAAAAAGCTTATTGAACTTGGATGAAGTTGTTACCAACCATAATGGTCTCTTCGCCAAGTTCACTAGCTGCCTTTAATATTATCTGGACTACCTCTTTTGACTTATCAACATCACAGACAATAGAGATTTCAACACTATCCTCTTCAACGCCTTTCCAATATAGACTTCCAATGATAAAACATATAACTCTGTTTTGTTAAGTGTTGAAATTGACAATTTAGTTTTCAAAAACTCGATTGCAAAATTATGACTACATTGACTTTCAATTTTGAAATTAATAAAATTATAAATGAACATTATTTATGGAAACAATAAAACCTTTAATACGAGGTACTTTTCACCAAGACATATCAATCAAAAAATTTTTTATTTCGGAGATGTCCACTTCTGAATAAATTAAAAGGTCTAACCAACTGAAAATGTTTTACAGGAATCTAACAAGCTGCTGTAATGATGATGTTTGGATTTGCATACTCTTAATCAAGATTTATTTTGCTGTGCTTCTTACAAAGAAGATAAATGTAGGATCAAGAGTTATATGTGTTGCTTCGTGAATAGATCTACGTAGGGATTTTGTATTGTGTTGTTATGATTGCTGCATAATAACCTTTATGAATACAACGCCTTTGCTCTTGTTCTACTTCCAAACTGTAAGCCAGATGGATTAATCTTACTCATATTAATTTGGTGTGTAGCTTTGGTCGGTACCGTGCAGATTGTTTATTTTCCAAATATCAATAGTTATATAAATATAGCTGTTTATGTATGTATGAGTCTTGTCATCCTACCGTATCTCTTAAAAATGTTTGGTTTGATTACTGTGACGAACAGTGTTCTCAAATGATTGTAGGTATTGCTCTATATATTATTGGTGCAATTAGCTTTGGTCTACGGTTTCCTAAACTAGCGCCAAAATATTTTGGGTTTCATGAGGTGTGGCATTCTAATGTGTCTGTCGCTGCAGTGTTGCATTTTATAGTTATCTACTCAATAATTTAATTAATTAAAATAATTTAAGCTAAATAACTTTCTCTTCAACTTAGTATTTGAAAGGCTATCTATTTTGAGGAATTTAAATAGCCATTTGGATAAGGGGTTTCTCCAGGATGGGAACCCTCTTATCTTTTCATTTTGATTTCTTATGAAAATATAACCCTTGATCAATAAAAAAACAAAACCGTGCACGATACTGCACGGTTTTGCACGATTTGTTATTCCTCTTCAGGAAACATCACCTCATTGAACATCTTTTCAATACTGTCTTGTATCCAGTCCTCAACTTGTGATCCCATGATGGACTGAGATTGTTGTTGTAGCATTAACTCTTGTTCATTTCTTGCAAATGGTCCAGCTTTCGCTTGCTGATGTTTGGTCATTGTCTGATATAACCATACAAGATCTTTCAAAGAGATATTCTCCATCTCTTGGACTACTTTTGTTCGAACCTTATCCATGATGATGGAGTCTTTATGAAACGAGTCTTGGTACCGCTCTTGTGATAAGTTACTCATCACCAGTTGAATGTGTGGTTTCTGTCTCCAACGAAAAAGTGTGGAGACATCGACCGCAATCTCAGTAGCAATATCTTTGAGAGACCATCCCTCATTCCATAACAAAACAAACTGTTGTTCTTTTGGTGTAAGTACATCAAAGGTCATAGCCTCTGTCCTTTGACAACAAGTTTGATAGAAGCTGACAGCACCTGTTTGAGATATTTTTTAAGATGTGTTTTATCGACAAAATATCCTGGGATGCTAACTTCTTTGAGTAGTGCAACCATAAAAGACTCTACTCTCGATGCATCAATGTGCAGTGCGTAGAGTTCTTGGATATGCGCTAAGACAATTGCAACAGCATTGAGATACTCTGTCATAACTTCAATAGATCGCAATGGTATTCCGTGAACTCAACACACTGATGGCCATCAACTTTTCTTACAACCAGTGTTGGCAGTAGTGCAATAGCGTGTTCTGAGAGGTAGCGTTCTTGAAAGATCGTCTCCAGATCAAGCTTTTCTAGAGCTTTGATAGATAATGTATTTCTGATACGTAGTATTTCGATAATATATGTAAACATATACTCCTTTCTAGAAATCCATACAACGAAATTTTCTAATAACTCATGCAATTACTAGACAATCTCGTCATATGGATTGTTTATGAATTATGGGCATTTAACGGTGTGTTAAATAGAAAACCCTTTGTTTATTTGACCAAATAAACAAAAAAACCGCTTGTGTTCCAAACGGTTATAAATAACACTATACCACAAAATAGGTGCTTTGTCAAATCGGGCTATTTTGTAGGGTTTTAAAAGGTTTTATCTCGTAATATTTGTAAGTAATAAAATTGTTAAATAACTTTCTCTTTAACTTATTATTTAAAGGGCTATCTATTTTGAGGAATTTAAATAGCCATTTTAAGGGGTTTCTCCAGGATGGGAATTTTAATCTATAAAAAAATTTAAAACTATTTCTATTCAGGTTCAGGTTCAAAGATAGATTCTGTCCAACTTTTTTGACTGTAAGACATAAGTATATTTGTGTATGGTCCAGCTGTGTCTAAAGCTGGAACTAAATCATGCCATGGTAATAAAATTAATTCAGCACCTTCAGAATAACTACTAACTTCATACTCCCAAAACTGTACAAACAAACCATATTCTGAAACTGCAAAGGCACTACAGCAATCTAGTAATTCAGTTAATAGTGGGAACGGATCTATAAAGCTGAGAAATTTTTCACATTCTTCATTGCTTTCTAAGTTTGCACACAGCTGATTTTGCATTTCAGAAGAAATTATTGTCTCATAATCTAAATTTGAACTATCAAATAGTTTTTGAATTTCTAATTTACTGCAATCTTCTATGAAGTAATTAAAACCGATTATTGCTGAAATTGGGTGAGCTGCACCAAAGCTATAGGTGCTGTAAGAAAGAAATACTGAGATAACTTCATCAGATACTTCAATTACATCGTAATCAATAGATAGCGATTCATAGAAACCTCCCCATTCTTCTTCAGCTTCTTCGGGATTGGTAAATTCAAGCACAGATTTAGTATTTTCTATCAAATTATTTACAGAGCTTTCAATAATATTATTTACTTCAGTTGAACATTTTTGTGAATCAAAAAAAAAACAGGAATGCGAATGCTATAGGCAAAGTATTCGATATATTCGTGATTAGGTTTTATAACTTTCTCTGTGTAATCTTTGAAATCATACACTAGAGGTACATTTTGTAAGATGCTGGTTCTCAATACACCTCTATATCTTCTCTCAGAAGACACTGGAGATTCTTTTTGCTGAACACTAGTTGATTCAGTTATAGAAGTGGAGTTTAAAGTTGAAGTTGTTGTATTTTCTACAACATCATTACCTTCTTCAATAATTTCAGAACTTCCACCACAGAAAGCCACAAGTAAAAAAAATAACATTAGTTTTTTCAAGCTGACTTCCTTCCATAAAAAGTAACTTCCTGTAAAGAACATTCCTCAAATGGGCTAGCACCATTAAACTCAATACCTGGATAAGCACTCACTACTTGGAATGTGATTGATGTTAAGTTCTCGTTAATATCTAACCATTGTGAATTTTGCTCATTCTTTAATTCCAGTATATTTGAGACAATATCTTCATTGTTATAAGTTACCCAAGCAGTTTTAATTTTGTAATTTCTATTAAATAACACTTCGTCATCTAAGTTTTTAAAGACAATGAACTCTATAAACACCTCTTTGTTAAAATAGAATTTTAATTCTGCAAGTGAACAGCGATTTGAATTATCTTCCCAGTGCAGTTTATCATATCCATACTGAGTATCGTATAAACTTTCACAACCCCACCTTTCAGCAAGTTCGCTACTCGCCCAACATTCATCTGGATAAATTTTCTGCAAATCTCCAAGTTCTGGAATATAAGGGGTAGAAGTATTTATCAACAAAGCTGAAAAAGCAGAAGATATAACTATTGCCAATACAAATGTTAGGTCAGAAATTTTTTTCATCTTTTTCATCATATCAGTCGTAAGGTATCTTTTAAAATGGCATACCTTCATCAGATAAATAAAAAGGATCTGCTAAGATTTTGAAATATTTTTTTATAATATTGCCTTTGAAATCTCTTCTAAAAAATCAAATAAGAAAATTGCAATAATAACAATGAACATATCAGACATGTTTACTTCAGGTAAGTAGAAACTATACATAACAGGTGCAAGGATAGACAGTGTAAGAAAGAGTGAAGTAACTCGATCCTGTTTAAGAATCCTAGAAGAAATAAAAGTGCACAATGCAAATAAAGCATGTAGGCCAAAAAAGTTTACAAAAAACCCACCAATTTGTTTAACCTCATCCATAAATCCTTCAGGTGCAATAAAGGACGTAAGGCGAATCATTAAATGATAATTAAAAAATAATAATGATATAAATATTAAAAAACGAACTACTTTTACTTCTAAACTTCTCATGTTTATAAATATAGAAACTAGGTACGACAGAATTTTGGAATTTTCAATAACCAAATTTTTTTGTCATATACAAAAGTTATATTTGAAGTATGAATTTTAAAAATGCTGACAAGCCTTATTTAGTTATCATGTTTATTTTTTGTCTGTTTAATCCAATATATTTTATTGGATTATTTTTAGGAAATTTATTGATTAATTTGGAAGAGAAACTTTATAAAAAAATTTTCAAATGAGGATTTTGTTTTTGTGTTTTTTTGTCTTCATCAGTTAATTTTTTACCTTCTTTTTTAACTTATTTATAGCTTTTTCGCTGGTAACTACTTTTGAAATATTATCGTAGAGATTTACATAATTCTCCATTTTCTGAGTGCTTCAATAATTTCTGGGTAGGCTGAAAGCCTCTCTAAAGTATCCTTGTTTATATTTATTAACAAAGCACCTCTTCCATTTGTTTGCAAGCATAGACATGCCAATTCCAGAATAAGCAAAATCTAAAGCTTGTTCTGCATCAACTAAATACATTGAGTTTCCTTCATAAGCTAAAACTGGTAAAAAGTTAAGGAAATCTTGTATTTTTTCTTTATTAGACTTGCCACTATTTAAATCTAAATTCACTGCATAATCTGTTAATAATCGCAAAGTCTTATTTGGAGAAAATTCAAAAATATAACATTTTTCTTTTATAATCTCTTTAACACTGTCACCTTCTTCATTTGAATAAGATAAAGTCCAAGGACTTTGACATCTAAATGCTGCTTGAAAATATGCTTCAGGAGAACTGCAGTTCGTTAACATAAACACTGCTGAAAGTTGAGGAATGGTTACTCCTTGAGCTAATTTTCCACATGATAAAATAATTGATTTTGTTTTAAATCCGTCACCAATAGTGTTTTGAACAGGTATCAAAGCTTTATTACCAATTCCAGCTTTATTGCCAGCAACAACTAAAACTTCAAACTCGTCAAAGAAGTTATTTTGCTTTAATAAATTTTGCATGGCATAACACGAAGAAACTTTTGGCAAAAGCCAAAAAGTGTGTGTAGAAAATTACTCAAATCTGAACTGCCAAACGGAGTTGGAATATTCTGTTTTAAATCTGGTCTAAAACCACCTTTTAAATACTGACCTTTATAAAAGCTAACCATTTATTAACCTCATTTTTGTAAAAAAATTCAGACTTTTCTATGCTTTCTGCTTTTTCCTCGTCTACTCTAAAAATTCATTCAAATCAAATTGATTAGTATCAGATTTAATCGCTATATTTTTAATTTCGTCAGGTAATTCGTATGACATTATTATCATTTCCGGCAATTCCGCATAGGGGTTGTTATTTTTAGAATTCCATGATGTTTTTGCTTTCTGTTCGTCTAAATAAGTCCATGTGTAAACCCTCGTTTTCAAGAAATTCACCATCTCGAATAGCTCTAAAAGGAGTCCCGCTTAAGTAAAGAAAGCTTTTTGCATCAAATGGGAAAGTATCTTCAGAAAATTGATGCCTGACATCGATGGACTTACGTCATGTTCTGCAAAATCAGGGTGGAAATTGTTTTTTTGAGTTCCTCATTATGAGCTCCAAAATGGTATTCATCAAGAATAATACAGTCCCATTCAATATCATAAGCACTGTTAAATCTTGGCTTGACACTACCCTCTTTTGTTCTTCCAAGAGCATCTTGAAAAGATGCAAACCAACACAAAGGTTTACTTAAGTCATAATCTTCTAAATTATCGTCCTTAGTAAAAAATTGCCATCCATCAAAATCAACATGAGTTAATAAATCTCTTTTCCATTCAACAGATACAGCAGGTTTATATGTAAGTACCATAATTTTCTGAAAGCCTAATTTTTTCATTAATTGATATGTAGTAAAAGTCTTTCCAAACCTCATTTTTGCATTCCAAAGAAAATGGGGCTTTTCTCCGAGTGAAAATGAATTTATAAAATGATCATAAGTTTTTTCCACAGCTTCAACTTGTTCTGGCCTCATTTTAAAATTACTAAATCGTTTTTCTGAAATCTTTTCACCAGTTTGAATTTCTAGTAGTGTATTTTTAAGTTCCTTCAACAGTACATTCAAACCACTCTGTAGAACTTTTTTAGAATTATCTTTTTTAGTTATTCTATGAATTCCTTGTTGATTAAGGCCGCATGAACTTCATGATCAATAAATGTAGATCCGTCTTTTTTAATTGCGGTTTCTTTAAGTAAAATTTCATAATCATTTTCTAAAGGTGAATTAGTTGGATAATGTTCTCTCATTCTTACACTTAGAGGTCTAGAAGTATACCCAATTTTTATTAATCCTTTACCTTTTCTGGTCTCTTTCCAGGTAATGTCTTTAAACCTTTCTTCTGTATAGGCATATATAATTGGCTCTCTTACTTCGGAGCTAAACTCGACCAAGTGATGTCAGATTTCATAGTTTAATTCAGAAATAGTATCTTCAATGTAAGCAATTTCATCTTTGTTTAAATTATATTTTTTATAATTTTTCATCCGTCATTATTGTGTTTTGAAAATCCAAGACAGGTAAATAAGTAAAACCTCTTAGTAATATTTTGAGTTTTTTTTAAGCGTAAAAATTAACATTCTAGAAAATTTGGTTGTTAAATATTCACAAAGTGCCACAGCTTCTGCTTTGCTATCAAACACTCCAATTACTAGCTTAGATTCTGTACAAGCTGAGCCTGGCTCTGCAATAATAGGACTATTTATAATTGGATGAGGAAAGTCTTTCTTCCGCCATGCTTTACCCAATAAAACTTTGTATTTATCGATCCATTCAGTATTTCTTGTTATCAAATTACGATCAACGAACTCGAAATTATTTTCTTTTGTATATATTTTTATAAATTTCGAATTTAATTTTTTATTTTCCAAAACAAACGAATTGTTTATTCCAAAAGGATTTCTACTTGAAACAATTTCGTTCATAAATGTTGTAGAATTCTCTTTAACTTTATTAATAATTGAAACCTCTTCATCTCTTATAATTAAATACTTACCAAAAGAATCAAGATTTCTCTACTTAGTCTTGAAACAACTTGGTTGTTTTCTTTCACAGTTATTTTACTCCTCCTAAGTATTGAGAATCCCAAAGAAAATATGACACTCCACCCGTTATTTCTTGCGATTCAAATACTTCGAAGCTTTTGGAAAGTGTATAAGCTTTCTAAAGTTTTTAGAGCTACATCTTTTCTCTAAAACTATCTAAACCTTTTCCCCTATAAACCACCTAGAGGGAGTAATCATACAAAGATATCTGTTTCAATTTCATAGCTTGTTCTACAAATAAACCATAAATTTGCTTGTAAGCCTCACCACCTTTACCGACGAACCATCTTTAATATGGTATGGCGGATTTCCTATTACTACATCAAACTTCATATCAAATGGTATTGGTTGGTGAATAAAATAATATGCAAAATTCTCTTCATCGGATGTTCGTTCAAAAGCTCCTCTGCTTGCTCCGCAGTTTGAACAAGATTTATTTTCAAAATTATGTTGGACATTATTATCATAAAATAAATTTCCATCCTTGTTTTTAAATTTTACAACTGAAAAATTAGTTGTTGCATCTTTAGTATAATATAAAGTCCTTTTGCTAATTAAAGAAGTCAGCTCACTAATACATATACCAAAAAGCATATTTTTAAAAATATGTTCTCTTCTTTCATCTTCATTAGGAATTACCTCTTTTAAACCCTCGTCAAGCTTTTTTGCTGCCTCTCTAGGAAAACTCCTGTTTTAGAAACGGGATCTAGAATTTTTGTATTTTTGTCACTCCAAATACTTTTAGGAAGAGAATCGAGCATTAAGTTTGCTAATTCTGTGGAGTAAAAACTTCATCTTTACCTAAGCTTGCGATGCAAGCTAATATATCTGTTGTTCTTAAACTATTTTATAAATTTGATTAAATTTTATTGGATCAAACTCTTATGTACTGATGGCACATGACCGAACAATTTATAATCATTTCTAAACACCTCATCAACTGGATACAATAATTCATCAAGAGTATAAATAGACTCTTTAGTTGATAGCCAGAAAATTCACTAAATTGAGAAAAAAATGTCATTATTTTTATTTATAAAATCTCCCAAATTAAGTTTTTGTTTAATATGTAATCTGCTGACTCTACTAAACATTCTTCAATTGTTTTTATTTGTATAATTTCAATCTGGTCGATAAATAATTTTCTTAATCTTAATTTAGATTCACTTATATTTTCTTTATCTATATCAATTCCATATATAGACCCTAGTGAAATTAATGAACGAAATTCAAATTTCAAATACTTAATATTTTTTAAAATGCTTTACTTCTTTGATTTTCTTTATTAATTTAAATTTTCTATTTAATATTTCTTCAAGAAAATTTCCATTTCCACATCCAGGCTCTAAGTAGGTAGAGTCATACTTAATATCAGCAACTAAATTTAACATATCATTTACCTCAAGAGATTCGGTATATACTTGCTAAGTCTTTAACTCTTTTTTTATTTTTCAAATTAAGCTTTCGATATCTTGAATTTTACCATTTTAAAACTAAAAACGACTTTGAATACAATCTAGTCTTCGGAGTACAACAAAAGGAAGAATGATTCTTCCATATTCATTCGGCTTAAATGTACCTCTTAAGATATTGTTCGCGATGCTCCAGATAAGTGATGATATTTGGTTAATGTTGTTCATATAGTCTCCTTATTAGTTTAAAAATTTAGTTTGTTTTTTTCACATGCTTTAGACACTAAGCTTGCCATTCCTGGAAGAGTCTTCCATCTTCTGATATGTTTTTTTATTGTTTCTTTTCCAAATTTCTTTTAACCTCCTCATAAATACCTCTTTGACTCTTGTATTACGAGTACATTAAATCTCTGTATCCTATTGAACCTTTTGAAAGTCTGGTCTGATGATTTGCAGCATGAGTTAAATCAGCATAAAAAAAGTATTTTGTAACTGAATCTATCTGATCTTTAAATATTGAAGAAAGAATAATAAATAGCCACGCCATAGGTTTTGCATGTTTTGAAAATAAAATAGATCTTGAAGGGGACCTTCGTTTCCAATCTCTTGCATCTTCGGAAATTTGGCTTGTAATAAGCACATCCGCACCATACCAAGTAGATCCATCGGTGTTCTCTTTAAGGTAACTAATTATGCCTGGATTATTATTAATGTCTTGATCTAAGTTGTCTTTATTTAATACGATGTCTTCTAACTTTTTTAATTTTTTGTACACATCAACTGTTGTGTTTGAAGTGTTTAAATTGTTTTGTTCCAAAATATCTCCTTATTAAACTTTTTCATTATGCCCTGCCTGTTTGACAGGGCATGGATAAGTACTTTAGAATCCAGCTCCTGCTGAGTTTCTAATACCAGCTGGAACAGCCTCTTCTGGTTTGCCCATCAAACCCATAGATTCTGGGTGTGATTGAGTTAAGTAGGAAAAGAAAAAAGCCTTTAAAACACTCTTTTCTCCTCTATGCCAGGTAGTGTTTGAATATCACCTTTAGCTATAAGGCTCTCAACTGTTGTTTCTGGTACTCTAAGATATTCTGCAATATCTGGTACGGAAAGAACTTCCGGTATTCTGTGAAAGCTTTGTTTCCAGAATGGTTTTTCTACCTTGCTTGGTAGTTTTGTTACTTTTGTATTCGGCATGATGCCCTCCTCTATCTATTAAATTCATAGTCTTAGATACAGAAAGATTTATTTGCCTTCTATAAATAAGACTGTAAGAGTTTTTTACTTTTTTAACTCTTTTTTTAGTTCTGATACAGAATCTTTTAACTGTGACTCAAGATTGTTAATATTCCCGTGGGCATCGTCAAGATCAGTTTCTGCTTTAGATACATTAGCTCTGATCTGTGACACAATCTCAGTTAGTGATGCTAGATTTTTTAAATTACTTTGAATTGCCTCAAAATCAAAGCCTTTGTTATCAGTTGTTTGCTGAAGTTTTGCTAAAGCCTCAAGCTTAGAAACTTTGGTAACAAACTTCTAGAGCAAGTGTGTCTAAAGTCTCTTTGTTAACTACAACTGAATACATATTTGGAGCTAATCTAGCAAAGGCTGTTTGCACAGGAGCAGACTCTTTGGTTGATGCAACATAAACTCCAACTGCAGCTTGTCTATTTTTACAAGACTGGGTTAACAGCTTAATTACAGAGTTAACAGATGGTTTTTTACTGATATTTTTGACCTCAAAAACAACTCTAGAAGAGTTACCTTCTGCATCCCCAACAATGACTACATGGTCACCCTTTTTTTACCTGTACCTGTTTTAGATGAGCCCTCTGTGTTACCAACTCTGTCGATTAAATCTCCAGATATATTTGTGAATGCTTCAAGGATATCTCCAACCTGATCTTCAAAAACAATACCTTAGTAGAACCTTTTTCAAACTCTTGTTTAACAAGAGAATGTGTTTTAATAACATTTGAGACCTCTTCAAAATCTTCCATTATTTTATTAACTGGATCTAAAACCCCTTTAAGAATTTGATCTTTAATTTTTGACAGTGGACTATTTACATCTGAAGCATCAGTTATAGATTTAATCTCATCTAAAACTTCTGAAACAACATCTGAAACTGTTGATTCTACTACTTTTTCTATTTTTGAAGGTACAGATGCTTTATTATTTGATTCAAAAAGCATGCTTAACTGTTTTTCCAGATTTTTAGCTTCTCGATCTACTGCAAGAGCAAGTCTTCCATTTTTCCCTTTTAATAATTTATCTGTTAATTCTGATAAATTATTTTGTGCATTTTTTGAAGCAGTTTCAAATGTAGAAACGATTTTCTCTCTTTGATCATCAAGTTTTTGATAATCTACTTCTACACTTTGTATCTTCCAAATTTTCAAACCTAACTCAAAAATTGTTTGAACTATATTTTGTTGTTCTGTTTTTGAATGTTTTGATAACGACTCAATTAATTCAATATCATCTACGTTGATACTAAATTTTAAGTTGTTGTTATCAATTACTTTTAATTTTGTATTACTCAATTTTTCTCCTTTATTAGTTTTCATTCCCTGCCAGATGAATTCTGCAGGGTGGCTATTGTGATTACTTGCGTTTTTTAGGACTGCTTAATGCATCTATTATTGCAAGTAGTAGTGTTAGCATTTTTTCTCCTTTTTAGGCGACTTGTGATTGTTTCTCAAAAAGAAGGTAGTTGTGTGGTATTTGAGTAATCTCCCCAAATACTGACAAGTTTTTTGAATATTGTGAAAACAGTCTATTTACACCCTTTTTCAACATATTTATATTGATCTGATGGTTGTAAATTGAATTGTTTCGCAACATCAATGTAAGTAACTAGTTTGCTATCTCGATTTGTTCTGTGAAATGCATTTGATGCATACACCGCTTGTGATATTTTTTGAAATAACTCTTTTGAAATCTGTTTGTATCAGACCCCATTTCTACTTCTGCTGCATCTAAAAGTGCTGCAATCCAAGGAAGAGTACTAATTGTTGTTGATGTACCTTTAGCACCCATTGAACTATATGGTTTACCTATAGGTGCTGTGTATCTTTTTCTAGAATCTGTAGAGATTTACCAAGTAAATTTTTATTAAACTCACCTGCATACTCTGTATCTAAGATTGCTTGATTAAAACCAACTTCGAATGAATCTACAGTTAGTTTAAATTTAGCTACTAACGGCTTCTGATTAATGAAACCAATCAACCTTTGTCCACCAAAGGAATTTAATATAGGCATAGTTGCCCTCCTCTCAATTAATTCATAAGGCCAGTGGGTAGAAAGGAGTAGACCCCTCCTGGCCTTGCGGCGTGAAGCCTGTAAAAAGTATAAAGATAAAATATTTTTGAAAAATATTTCAGAACTTCTGAACTTTTTATTCATGAAGGGAGCAAATATTTGGATATTTAATCCCTTAAACACCTCGGTACCAGTAATATATGGCCCTGGGTTTAAGACTCGGGTATTTTCATTGTTTTACCCTATATAAATAAGACTGTAGGACTTTTCTTATTTTTTAATTTTTTTGTATTTTTCATGAAGGGAGTAAATATTTGGATATTTAATCCTTAAAACACCTCGGTACCAGTAATATATGGCCCTGGGTTTAAGACTCGGGTATTTTCATTGTTTTACCCTATATAAATAAGACTGTCAGACTTTTCTTATTTTTTATCTTTTTTTGTAATTTTTTTTCTAAGTGAATAGGCCTCTTTTTGAGCTTGGTCAAAAAATCCATCTGGATAATCATCAATTACATATTCTCCAGATGTACACCAATTTTTATTGACTTTAGAGCAGTTTCGTCCCCATCTTTAGAAGCAAAATATATTTTTATTTTGTCGTTATCAAAATTGTCAATTTCTACTTTTTGTTTTTATACGATTTACAACATGCTCAGAGTGGGTCTCAATAAATAAATTTTTATTACCAGACAAGGATGTTGCTAAAAAAATCTGCGAGATTAGCCTGTGCACTTGGGTGTAGGTGAAGTTCAGGTTGCTCTAAAAGTATTATTTCATTTTTTCTGTATGAGTTTTGATCATGCAAGATAGTAACACAGGTAAGACCTGGCTTACACCGACACCAACATTTTCTAATTTAAGTTTATTCTTATTTTGAGAAACAAAAATATATCCATCATCAGTAAATATATTGTCTGCAACACCTATGTGATTAAGCCAATCACTTAAGTGTTCAAAATAGGTTTGTTTTTTAGTTTTTTCTCCAATTAAAAAATCGGGTGTAGGAAACTCAATGACATTCTCGCCGTATGTGCCCAAGAAAGATCCTGAAAGCTCTCCCATTTTTCCTAAAAGAAAAGGGTAAGAAAAAGAAAATATTTCTTCATCCTTTAAATATCTTTCTCTTAAAAGGTCCAACAAAAAAGTTGTAGAAGACAGTGTGCTTTGTATTGATGAAATAAAATCTTTGTTAAAAGAATTGAAAAAAACAAAGGAGAAGTTTCATTTCTCCAACTTCTGATTCTCTGTGATCTATATTTGGTTGGAATGACTCAGCTATCGGAGCAAGAAGAGTGTCTGAGCTGTGACTCTTCTTCAGATAGGTATTCAAGTAAATAAAATTTATACTCGACCAATTATAAAGCAAAGGGATAATCCTTTTAGATTTATTCTTTTTTATATACATATCAATTTTTTATAAACTTCATCCATTGGATTATTATCTTTAGAATCAAATTTAGATAATT
Organism: Candidatus Actinomarina sp.; assembly: GCA_038142145.1. Classification (GTDB taxonomy): domain Bacteria; phylum Actinomycetota; class Acidimicrobiia; order Actinomarinales; family Actinomarinaceae; genus Actinomarina. Next base: position 41,810 of record JAYQJM010000002.1, read on the forward strand.
GCATCATTTAATAACTTTGGTGAAACAGTATTTAATAGATTATTTATATGTTTGTAATTTTGATGTAATGTCTTTTTCCAGGATTTAAATTCATTTGAAATCTTTTCAATATCATTGAATTTTTTTTGTTCAATTCTCTTATTAGAGTTGTGTCTCCTTCAAACCAAGCAATTAGAGGATTTTTTCTTATAATCCACTATCAAAATATCCATTTACAAGCAATAGAATAAAGATAATCGAAGTCATAAGTTTTTTCTATATGTCTCTGAATTTCCCTATTCGACTACCTTCTAGGATCGACTATTAAATTTAGATCTAAATCCATATGTCCTAATTCCTCAGTCAATTGTCTCTGATTACTTGAAACATTGGATTATCGTTATCATTGGAAATCATCTTTTGGTATTTGTTTGTTCTAGAACATTTTGGAATAAACTTGATTTTCGATTTTTTCCATTAAATCTTCTAATTCTTCATCTTTAACAAGTCTTTAACAAGGTATTTAGTAATATTTTTTATTTGACATAATGTAATCAAATGCCAGCCATTTAATTAGATAGTCCTTTTTTTATAGGAACATAGCCATGAAACTTGAAGATGAATCTAAACTTTTGACTTTTTTGTAGAGTTATCAAAAGAATTACCATATAGCCTTGTTTTGTTTGATTTTTGTGAGCTTTGAAGTTGAACTTCAATATCTGCGTAGGGAGGAATAATCTGATATTTCATTTTTTGATCAGGGAAATCTTTTGGATGAAGGGTTTTAATAAATGAATACCTTGATTTGTCTTCTGTAATAGTATTGTCTGGAGCTTTTTTAAAATGAACCTGAAATACTTTCTAATATGAATTTAATATCATCACTAATTTCTTTTTCTGACTGATACACAAATTCTAAATTTGCATTGATAGGTTATAAACCTGGGACTGTTCAATTGCTTTGTCTTGTTTAATTTCTATAGCTAGTTTTGATATTGGTGCATATTTTAATTTTTTGTTGCTTTTATTGTTTTGACTATCTTTATTTAGTTCAATTGTTACTTTTAGCTTTCCTAAAATTTTATCCAAATTACTGTTTTGGACCCATATGTGTAGACGTTTCTTGTAAAACATTATCAAACTCCATAGATATAATTGATGGTTCATCTCGGTATTAAATGATTTGAATTCTTCAAATGATAATGTCCCAAAGTCTGATCGAATGGAATTCCTCTTATATAGTTATTTGTTGTAAATGACCACTTAGACAACATAGCGATAGTTTCTAAAATGCTACTTTTACCAGACGAGTTGGTTCCAGCAAAAATATTTAAAGAATTTGTCTCAAATGTAAGATCATATAATGATTTAACGTTTATAAATTCTAATTTACTAATGGAAGCTCAAAACTAAAAAAGTCATTATTGTTCTAAATGAATTTGACGTTTGATGAATCATTATCCTTCACCAAGTTTCTTCTCGTTTCCCATTAAATTCGAGTCTCTATCTAAGCAGAAATCCTTATTTGATATAACTTGTACAATTTGATTGCTTCTTCTTGCTAAGATCCTCTTTTTCAATATTTTCTTTTTTATCTCATTTGTTGACCTTCCTTTTCTAAGCATATGAAATATCTCTTAAGAATTATCAATATTGTTAAATACTTTTTTTATTAAAATATGCTTGTTCTTTTAAGTGAAATATTCCGAGGAAGGTATATTAAGTCAAACATGTTTGATGTTGGAAAAATGAATCTCCTTTCTTCATCAACAACTTCTGAATATTCATAATCAAAAAATTATTGAGCTTTTGAAGATATTGCAGCAAATTCTCTTGCAAAACTATTTCTTTGCTCAATTCTGTAATCCATAAAATTATAATTTGGAATACCTATTGTGAACTCTTTATAATCTGGGTTATTAGTTGACTGAAAATGGTTTATTTTCCTAACGGTTTTTTGTTTATTGGAAGCACTTGTTAATTCAACAGATTCAATAAAAAAGAGAAATGAAAACTCTAGTTGAATAGCAAACTGTATATTTTTGTGAATTGTGATTTTATAATCAGACTTTTATCTGTTGCGTTATTTATATTGTAAGTAATGGAGCTTGTACGACTATGTTTTTATTACCTTAAAATATATCTAATATAACACAGAAATGTTTTTTTTGATTTTCAAATTAAAGAATTTCAGATTTGTTTGAACAACATAAACAAAACTTCCAGCTTTTGGTTCTTCTAATATTTTTAACCTCTCTCCAGATAAAAAATTGAAAGCAACTTGGGGATTAATATCTTTAATGCAATATCTTTTGACTTTAGAAAACATTCCAGATATTTTTTCAAAAGTTGTCTTATCAATACACTGATTAACAAATTTTGATATTGATTTATCGAAATTTATTTCGTTGTAAGCTTAGAAAGTTTCAACAGCTATATCTTTTGTAATTTTTTAGAAGCAAAATGAGGAGATAATAGTATGTGCATTTAAATTAAATCTTTTCTATTAAATTTTAAGTACTTTCTGACAAGTCCTGAAAAATAACTCAACTCTTTTAAGTCTGTACCATCAAGTTCTAATCAATTTGATTTACAAATTTGTAAAAATTTTCGATAGATTTCAGAACAGTTTTATAATTCTGTTAAATCCAATTTGATTTTGATTTCTTTTTGTGTGTCCATAGAATTTTCCATATTTAAATTAGACTGTGTTAGTTTTTTCCAAACAGATAAATATTCAATAAAAATTTCAAAACTTTTCAAAATCTTCTTCTTTAAGAGATTCTATTTTTTCAAAAAAGTATTTCACAATAACCAGATAAATTAAATTCTCTAGATTGTGTTAAATAATCTAATCCTTGTCTTTTCATCATCAAATCCTCTATTTCAAATGAATTTGAAGGTGAATCTGAATTTAATTCAAACGAATTTTGCGGAACATATTGGTAAACAGACAATGCTTGTTTAAATGCTTGGTCAATATTAGGGAATATCTTACAAATTTTATCGTTTGACTTGCAGTTTCAAAAAATATCGGCTAAAGTAGCAGCTGAAAATACTTTCCATCTGCTGCTGACCTGAATTAATTGATCAACTTATATTCAAATTCTTCTGAGTTTCTGAATCTTCTGGATTAATAGTAGATTTTTCCATAGTTGGAATAGGAAGTGTTGCCTTTTTTGAAATAATTGAAATAATATCATTTAGATGCTGTAAATAAATATGGTCTGGCAAATCACCATCGATTATTTCTAGATGTGTTTTATTTTTTGAGTAACCATCATCATTTTCAAAAAATTATATTTTAAAATTAATGTATTCACTAATTTTAGAGTTTTCTGAATAATTTTTTGTATTATTTCCTTTACCTATCATTAACTGAATTTCAAACCCTTTTTTGTTTGAAGGAATTTTATTGAAAAAATCTCTAACTTCATTCTTAAAAATTTTTGCAATAAATCCTCTGGAAGTATAAGACTCAAAAACCTTTGCTACAAGTCTTGGCTTTCCGTGAAGTGTTTGTTTTTCTAAAAGATCTTCTGCAACCAAGTTTGCTAAACTTACTGCATCAGAGGAAATTTTCATTTTTTTCCACTTTGACCTATGTATGAGTGGATAAGTGTTTGAACCAGATAACAAGTTTTGTAGATATTCTTTTTGAACATCATTTAAATTAGCAATTCCATATTTACTTAAATATTCCGCAAGAAACTTTGAGCTACTTATGAATAAAATTGATTCAAAATTATGAAATCCTTGAATATCTTGAGCTTTTTTTTCTTTTAATCTGAATTCTTCTGTGTTGGATAATTTTTTCTTCATCCTCAGGGGAAAGAAATTTACTTATTCCTCCCTTTTTCTAATGTCAAGCCAGAAAAGAAAATCATTCTGAAATTGTTCTTTGAATAGAGATTTTCGTCATAAAAATATTTCAGATCTCCACAATTTCCTAAAAATATATTTGCAATATTTGATTCTGAGTTCATAATTTTCTCAATCAATTCTTTATCTTCTTCACTTATACATATAGATCCCGCTAAAATTTCATCTTTCAATACTCTTACTGAAAATTGACTAATTTTTGCATTTTCAGTCATCCCGCAACAATCCCAACCATTATGTTCATCACACATAAGTCTATTATTATTTTTTTTGCTAAAGCACAACAATCTCCGGATTTATGCTCATAGCACCTGGGTTTGCCACCAATCTTGTGCTTTCTTTTCCATTGTCCATTAACTTTTTCTAACTTATAATTATGGAACTTATTTATAAACTCTTTATCTGGAACTGTAAAATCATGTTTACATTTGTGTTTATTATGTTCAATCTTCCAAGAATTATCTCTTGAGGTGTCAGAGTCCGAACCTCTTTCATGGACTAATATGTAGTTATCTGTCCTCAATAAGGTCTTCAGGGTTTTTTACAAATACAAACCTAGCTTTATCTGCTACAACATTTTTTTCAAACTGACTACTTATTAACCCTTTAATTTGTTTTACACGTGAAAATAATCCTGCATCTAGATCTGAAGTAAAAATAATTAAGGCTTTCAGTTGTTGTTCATAAATCATTTCTAATCTAAATATAATTTTTAGAACTTAAGCAAGCAAAGAATATTAAAAATTTATGTTTATATATCGTTTATAAACGTATCTTGAAAGCTCTGTCTATTTACTAACTCAACTACGCCACTACTGGTTACTGCGACAACTCCAGATTTAGGTACCCGGTTATAGTTACTTGCCATAGCAAAGGTATAGGCACCAGTAGAGGTAGACATTAAGATATCTCCAGAGACAGTATCACTTGGCAACATAGCGTCTTTGACTAATAAATCTCCACTTTCACAGTGCCTACCAGAGACTGCATGCACAATATCTTCTCCAGCTTTTCCACCAGAGATATTAAAGAGCTTGTGTTCACTTCCATAGAGAGCTGGCCTTGGATTATCTGACATTCCACCATCCACTAAAATATATGGTTTCTCACCTCGATCATCTTTAATAGCACCAGCAGTATATAAAATAACTCCTGGATTATTCACTAATGCTCTTCCTGGTTCAATCATGACTTTATACGATGCACTCCAGTGTTCCTTAATGCCTTCATGAATGGCATCAGCATATACTTTTAATTCATGATCTACTTCATCACCAGCATAAGGTGAAAAGAACCCACCACCTGCATCAAAGACGATCTCTCTTTCTACACTTGCAGGATGAGCATTAAGAAAATCTGCACACTCACTCATTGCTTTTTTATAACGATCTGGGTCTTTAATCTGGCTTCCAATATGGACGTGTACTCCTGAAAAGAGTAGATGTTTTGAGTTGTAAATTTGTTGTAATGCCTCTTCGGCAAAGCCAATAGAGATACCAAACTGTTGGTCATATCCTGAAGTCAATACCATTGGATGCGTTTCGGCTCCAACATCTAGATTTATACGCATAATCACTGGTTGTTTTCTCTCTAATTTTGCTGCAACCTCTTCCAACATTGGAATCTCAAAACGATTATCGACAGAAATATGGCCTCCGTTATATTGCATGAAGAACTCAATCTCATCTTTATGCTTAAACGTGCCATTAAATAAAGAGTTTTCTAAGGTTCCAGTGACAGCTTGGACTGTTGCCATCTCTCCACCTGAAACAACATCTACTCCCCAGCCTTTCTCATCTAACTCTTTGACTAAGGCTTTACAGATAAATGCTTTTGCTGCGTATCGAAAATATGTTTCTTTGCCAAACGCATTCGTAAAATGATCAATATTATCTCTTAAATGTTCCCAGTCATAGACATAGAGGGGAGTGCCATACTCTTTGGCAACATGAAGCAGTGAAGTCTCTCCGATAAAAGCGACTCCATCCCTAAATTCGAGGTTGGATGGTAAATAATTCATTTCTTTAAGCGGCGTTTAATCCACGCAATATCTTTTTTCTGTTCCTCTAAACCACCTGGGGTCTCCACAACAATATCTGTTTTACAGTTTTTAATCACATATTCAAGCTCAGCTTTAGGGATATTTCCTTTCCCTAAATTCTCATGGCGATCCCTTGAGCTCTCAAAACCATCTTTGGAGTCATTAAAATGCACAAGGTCTATTTTTTTAGTGAGTTTTTTAAATCCTTTTACTGCCTCTTCTGTTGGAATGCCTCCAGCCCATGTGTGACAAGTATCTAAACAGAGACCTACATTTAAATCTCCTATTACTTCCCAGAGTCTCTCTATAGAATCCATATATCTAGCCACAGAGTTTTTCCACCAGCAGTGTTTTCGACTAAGACTCTCATGCCGGTATCTTCTACATGTTCTATTGCTTTTCTCCAGTTCTCATAACCTGTACCAATATCTCCACCTTCTCCAACAGATCCACCGTGCACAATGACAGCTTTTGCACCAAAACTTGCTGCAACTTTGCAGGTATCTTTGAGTAGTTTCCTGCTTGGGTGTCGAACTTTATTGTTTGGGGTTGGAACGTTGATTAAGTATGGAGCATGAACATAAATTGGGCCATCGTAATCTTGTAAAATGTCGACATCTTCACGGGGTTTTGGGCTTTTCCACATCTGTGGACTAGAGACAAAAATCTGAAAAGTATCACCTTTTCTTAGTTTTATCTCTTCAATAGCGTTTTTTGAAGGTATGTGTGCGCCAATATTCATGGGTTAAGTATAAAAGCATTCACTTAATATGAAATTAATTATTTTGATGGAGCAAAGCCAAGCAGTCTATTTGAGAACTTGTATTCTCCAACCCAGAAATGATATCCATCCCAACCAATACCAGACGCCATCTTAGTTCCCATATTGGATTTATCAGTTCTTCCACCAAAGCTCATGGTTGGAGAACTACCAGCTAAAGCATCTGTAACTGAGTTCCAACCAATAATGTTGTCATTATCAGGAATAAAAAATCCTTTATCGTTAAAACTAACTTCTGAAGGGCAATCTTTTCCTGGTACTGTTTGATACGTTGGTGAGCTAAGTGTAGAAAGTTCTATTACTTTAAAACTAGATCCACCTGGATAACACCCAATTGCTAAATGTGTATCGTTCATATCAATTCTTCCAAGGTTTGTAAGATTTGGAAGAGAATAAGCAGGGTTATCAGATGCACCTGGCACGCCCTCCCATATATAAATGGTGTCTGCACCAGCATCAGCAACAGCAAAATATGTGCCGTTATAGGCAAGTCCTCTAACTCCTTGGAAGGTGACATTACCTATTGCTTTTGCATTCAGTGTAAAACTGTAGTTACCACTATTCATTGCTGATTCTATATCGCTCCATCCAAACACACTATTGCCACCAGCTAAGTACACCTCTTTACCCTCAACAACCATATCCCATGGAGCTTGGTCAAATCTTCTCATGACAATATCTGGCTGTGCACCGGAACTTCCAGGAAGTTGTTTCCAGATAGAAAGAGATCTATCAAAATCTGAAGAAACAAAAAGCATGCTTCCGTTTGAATCAATAATTGGATTTTGGATAATAAATTCATCTAAAAGTGGATAATCAGTTGGCTCATTTGCTAACAATGCCCAATCTGGTTTTTCAGCAGGCGATGTTGGTATAGTGTCAAAAACAGAGATTCTGTTTCCGTTGTATTCTGCAACAAATAATTTTCCATCTACAACTGTAGCTCCTCCATCATCACCACCAGCCCATCTATGGCCCTCATTAGGATTAGCCAGTTTTACATTTGCTTTTAAGTCTTGCGTTGTTGTGTAAAGATCATCATAAAAATACATAGTCTCTCCACCAGCTGCAATACCGTATATTTTTGAATCATATATTGCACTAGCTAGCCAGTTATCTATACATGCGTCAGGATCTCTAGAAGATGTCGGCCAAGAAGTCCAAATATGTGTAGATCTTGTGCCATTTTGACCAATACATGGTCCGTTTGCATTCTCATCTCCAAGCATTACATAATTACCATCTGATGTAATAGACCTAGGAGTTCCTACCTGGCTAGAAGTTAAAACAACATCTGGAGCATCGTTGGGTCCAGGAAATGAATTCCAAAACAAAACTGATCTAGCAACTGTTGCGGTGACAATAACTTTTGTACCGTCTGACCAAACGCCCCAAGGCCATGAGTCACCGAAGTTAACATAGTTTGTTGTTGGTATAGCGTAATCAGCTGCCTGACCAGAAGATGTTGGGAATGTAGTCCAAACTAAAACTCTGTTATTGTCTGAATCAGCAACCAAAACTTTTCCATCTGGTGTCACCACTACCTGTCCAGGAAAGTTCATATTATTTAAACCTGTTCCAGAGTTATGCGTTGTGAAGTTTGCCTGACCTAAGACTAAGTCTGGTGCAGTATTAGAGGTTGGAATTGAATTCCATATTAAAACTCTATTATTGAACCTGTCTGTGACTGCCATCTTGCCAGCATTTGCGGATATAGAAACCGGATGGTTTAATTTTGTTGAGCCACCAGAGTTATTAAACCCATATCCAGAAAGCAAGATATCTCCAGATTCATTTAAGCCAAAACCTGTATTCCCATTAGATGTTGCAACTGAGTAGCTTGGTGAGTATTCATAGATATTCAGATCGTACCAAGAGTTACCTTCATTTCCTTCGGGGCCACTTGGTTGACTAGCACCACCTGAGCCAGAATCTGAAGCGACAGTAGTTGGTGTTGTGCTATCTCCTCCGTATCCTCCTTCACCTGGTGGAGGTGGTTGTGCTGTACCAGGTGAAGATGTTGGGTCTTCAAAACACCCAATAATCACCCCTGCTTCAAAATTATCTGGATTCAAATCATTTACAATTTTTTGATAAATATCTGTTGGAAAAGCTCTAGAAATACAATCTAACACTTCATCATCGGCATCATTAATTATCTGGATAGCTCTATCTATATCATTTCCGCCTTCTGGTGGAGGTGGAGGATTATTACCCTCTGGAGGTGGTGGGTTGTTTGGTTCTGGTGGAGGTGGAGGATTATTACCCTCTGGAGGTGGTGGGTTCTTTGGTTCATCTGGTTCATTATTTGGGGTATCTTCTGATATCGGTTCAACAGTTGCCTGATTTTCAGTATTTTCTGAACTTGAACATGCTTGAAGCAATAAAAAAAGAATAATGCCTATATTTATTGACTTTTTCATGACTTAATTATATTGAATTTTTTGTAGTTTTTAAAAGAATAACTTAAGAATATTAAAATAAGAAGTAGGACTTCCTTTCGTGCTTTGAGCCACTTTTAAAGACGATAAAACAAAAATTTACAGCCACAGGGAGTCTTTTGCTATTTTTAGAGAAAAAGGTCGTAAAAAGTGAAAATCCCGATTGATCTTGCGACCTTCCGGGATTTTCGTACTATCTTCAATTCGGTCTTGCGACTTCATTTCTTATAGTTATATAAAAATACTGTATTTTTGATACTTTGACAAGATTTTTTTGATAGTTTTTTTCGCGAACTTTTATACATTATTTTAATAAATTTGAATATCATTTACATGTGGGGATAAGAAAAATAGAAGAGTCGGACTGGCCCGATATTAAGATGATCTATCAATTGGGTATCGATACTAAAGTAGCAACCTTCGAGACTTCCCCGCCTGAGGATTATATTCAATGGATAAAAAAAATTGATTCAGACAATGCTTTTGTGTTTGAAGATGAAAATAATGTCCTTGGTTGGGTTGTGTTAAGCAAAGTATCAAGTCGATGTGCCTTATGAAGGTGTCGGTGAGATATCAATATACGTACATCCTGATCACAAACAACATCAAATTGGTAGCAACTTATATAAACACTTAGAAGAAAAGGCAAGAGAATCAGGGTATTGGACAATACAAGCACAGTTGTTTACAAAAAACACTCCTTCAAAAACATTTTTTGAAAAACATGGCTTTAGGCAAGTAGGTGTCAGAGAAAAGATAGGTAAATTAGATGATATTTGGATTGATAACTACCTTTATGAAAAAACTTCAACTAAAGCAAAAATCCCGATTGATCTTGCGACCCTTCGGGATTTTCTGTTCTATCTTCTTTTCTATCTTGCGATTTCTTTTCCGATAGTGTTCTATAAATATACGTTAGTTTTTGTTCTTGTGCAAGAAAATTATTAATGTATTTTTTCAAGTTAGCTTCTACGCATTATTGTTGCTTTTACCACAGCACTTTAATTCCTATCATAAAAACAAGCATTAAAATAGCAGTTGAGTCAGCTATATCATGCAACCCATCATCAGCT
>JAYQJM010000003.1:0-53227 GCA_038142145.1 Candidatus Actinomarina sp.
TGAAAAATATTATTTTTGATGGTTTTCTCTCTGCTAAAAATCAAGGTATTGCGGGTGGAGATCCAGCAATTCTTGTTGATGAAGCTTTTGGTCTTCAAGTTCAGGAAAAAGCAAAAAAGAAATGGGTATTAAGTTTGCAGCACCTGTTGAAAAATCTGGACAAAAAGTATTTGATTTTGAATATGGTGATGATTTTGGAAACAAAATTATTGAAGTAAATGCAGATTTTGTAAAAATCTTGGTTCGATGGAATCCAGACGATGATGCAGACACAAGATCTATCCAAGGAGAGAGAATAAAAACTCTTTCCGACTGGCTAGATGACAATGGCAGAAAGTTCTTATTAGAGTTTTTAGTTCCTGCAACAGACGGACAGCTTGCAAGTGTTGATGGAGATCAAGCACGTTATGATGCCGAAGTAAGACCTAAATTGGCTGTTCAAGTTGTTGAAGAGATGAGAGAAAAAGGTGCAGATCCAGATATTTGGAAAATTGAGGGATTAGATACACCAGAACAATGTGAGAAAGTTTCTGAAGCAATTAAGAGTGGTGGAAGAGACGATGTTATTGCTGTTGTTCTTGGTAGAGGCGCTAACGATGAAAAGGTTAATGAGTGGCTTCGAGCAGGATCAAGTGTTGATGGATACAAAGGTTTTGCTATTGGTCGATCAATCTTTTGGGAATCTCTAAAAGGCTGGCACGCAGGAGATAAATCAAGAGAAGAAGCAGTTGAGGAAATTGCTAACTCTTATTTAAGCTTCATCTCTGTCTATCAAAACGGCTAATGTCTGCTGGAAAAGCTATCATCGGTCAATCTGGTGGACCAACTGCTGTAATTAACAGATCTCTTGTTGGTTTTATCAAAGAAGCTGTCAATGCAGATTTTGATGAGGTTTTAGGCGCTCGACATGGAAAGAAGATATGACATTGATGCGTTGCGATCTATAGCAATGTTTCTTCTTATTTTTTATCATCTTGGCATTTCATTTACTTCTCTATCCAGACAAGCATTTTTCATCCAGAACAAAAGAATAGTTGACGAGATATGGCCATTACTAAACTTGATGAACAACTGGAGAATTCCACTCGTTTTCTTAATTGCAGGGATTGCTTTACGACTTTCATTCAGAAAGAGAACTAGGATACAAATTTTTAAAGAGAGATCAAAAATTCTTATCCTACCTTGGGTTTTTGGAGTCTTGGTATTTTCTAGTTCGTCAGCCTACATTGTTGGTAGATTTTATGACTATTGGTTTTTGGACGAGTTTAGTGATGCAGTTTTCTTTGCTCTCGAATACGAAGGTCTACATTTATGGTTTTTGATTAATATTTTTATTTACTGTCTTGTACTTATTCCGATTTTGAACTTTATTTCGAAAGAAAATTTTATTGCCTCATTACTCAACAAACCTGGCGGAGTGTTTCTATTTTCATTACCCATAATTGCTGAGGGGCACTTGTTAAATTTATCTAGATTCAGTACCGAAACATACGGAGATTACTATAGCGAATATGCATTAACGGACCACGGTTTTGTACTCGGGTTTTTATGGTTTTTTATAGGCATCATTCTTACTTCCCAAGGTGATGCATTCTGGGAATCGAGTGCAAAGAATTGGAAATTCCACCTAGCTCTTGGTATGACATCATATTTTTACAGATGGTTTAACAATTTTTTAGAAAATTATGCACTGGATAATCGACTCATAGCTTTTGAATCCTTTAATTTTATTTTTGCACTGTTAGGTCTTGCTGCAGTGTACTTAAACAAAGACTCACCACAACTTACTTATTATAAAACCGCAGTTTATCCGGTCTATATTGTTCACCTACCAGTACAAATGGCAGTTATGTATTTTTTTGCTGGTATAAATATTCATCCAATTATTAAATTTCCTCTGGCTTTGTTTGTGATTTGTTTTTTAAGTCTTACGATTTATCATGCAATTAAAAACATAAAACCTTTAAGACCATTATTTGGTTTAAGAAATAATTAGAACGTTATTATAAACTTGGCTCCACCAAGTTCAGATTTATCTACTGAAATACTCCAACCATATCTGAGAGTAATGTTTTTAACAATACTTAAACCAAGGCCTTTACCACTTTTATTTCTAGTTCTCGACTCATCTTCTTGCCAGAATGGATTAAAGATAAAGTCATAGTTTTCAGAATCAATTCCGACACCATCATCCTCAACTACCAAGGATGGTTTTTTACCTATTTGGTCTAAAGTAATTTTTATCTCTTTTTCTTTAAATTTCTCAGCATTGCCAATTAAATTATTCAGCATAACTTTTAAAATTTTTGAATTAGAAAAAACAGTAATTATTTCGTTATTTATAAATTGAATATCAGAATTATTAATAACTTCTTCAACAATTGCATTTACATTAACTTTTTCATTAGAGATATCATTTTTTGTAACAGTTTCTAAAGCCATCAAAGCTTCAATGGTAGATTGAATTTCATCAACATCTTCTTGAATGCTTGCAATGGTTTCTTTGTTAACATCATCTTTTTTGAGCAATTGTTCAATTTGTAGCTTTAAACTAGTCAAAGGTGTGTTTAACTCATGAGATGCATTTTCAACAAATTGTTTTTGGCTTTTTGACGCAATATAAGTCTTTTCTAAAAGAGTATTGAATGTTTTAATAAGAACACTAATTTCATCTTTAGAGCCAATTTCATCAAGTTTTTCAAGTTTAAATAATGGATCTAGATTATTTACTTGTTCAGAGGTCTTACGTATTGGTCTGAAAGCAATTGTTGTTGAAATCATAACCCCAGAAATAACAAGTAGGGAGAGAAATATATAAACAAATAAGAAATCTCTCTCAAGCGGTTGGACAATTTCTCTAGGAAAGTTTGAAGAATATCCAACCACTATTGTTACAAGACCATCCTCACTTACTTCTTTTTCAAATTTATACTCTCTTGATTTTTGAATCATATCGATATTTTGAAAACCCTTCATTCCCATATGTCTTCCAGACAACACACTTAGTTCTGGGATTAATTTTTTGGTTTTGTTATCGTAAATTAAAACAAAATAGTTTCCAGCCCTTGAAAAATTTATATCATCAATTTTCTTATAGTTCTCTTCTAATACTTCAAGAATTTCATCAACATCTTCTTCTAACCTATTTTCATATCGTACTTCTACCAATTCTCTGAGAGCATTCGGTCCAATAAAAAGTCCTGCAGAAAAAATAAAAAGGGTGATTAATAAAATCTTCGTCCGAATACTTAATTTATTCATCATCCCACCTATAACCATAACCTCGTACAGTTGAAATTTTTTGATCTAAATTGTGGGGTTTAAGTTTTTTTCTCAGATAACCAATATAAACTTCTACAAGATTGTGCTCTTCTTCTTGTGGAAAATAGTTTTCCCAGACATCTTCTAATATTTCAGTTTTAGAAATAACGATATTTTTATTTTTAATTAAGTAAAAAAGAAGTTCAAACTCTTTATCAGATACTTCTATATTTTTATCATTAATAGTGACTTTTCTAGCATCTAAATTTACTGTTAGATCATTTGAAGTAACCTCATTGTTTTCAAAATTATTGTTACGTAAGAGTGCTCTAATTCTTGCTTTTAACTCAATTGAGGAGAAAGGTTTTTTTAAATAATCGTTAGCCCCGGTATCTAGACCTTCTTCTAAGTCATACTCTCCTGATTTTGCTGTCAACATGAGGATTGGAGTTGTGATACCAGCACTTCTTACTTGTCTACATACTTTATAACCATTAAGTTTCGGCAACATAATATCTAAGAGAATAAGATCATATTTTTTTCAATAATTTTTGAATAACCATCATCTCCATCAAATGATTGAGTAACGTGATAAGAATCTTCTTCAAGCAGTTCCTTGACTAACTTTGAAATCTTTTCATCATCTTCTACGAGCAGTATGTTTTTTCCACACAGTAATGATGGCAATCAAAAAATATAATGCAAGAGACAAAACTTAGCTCTCTCAGCAAACTCTCAGACATAGTTTTGTACATTATGTGTATGGAAATAATAAATCTATTAAATAATCAATATGCATTAGAGGGCATGAGGCGCGGAGACATGTTCATTGAAGGACATAATCGATTTGGTAGAAGAGGAGTTATGTTAATTATTGCTGTACTAGTAATAACAGTTTTAGTTTTAACAGCAATTCGACTTACTCAATCAATTGTGGCTAATAGAAAACAACCTAAATTAGAATCTAGAAAAGAGGAAGAATGAAAAATATATTAATAGGACTAACTGTATTTGGACTAGCTTTAGGTATTGGACTCTTTTCAGTATCATACGCAACAAATCTTTCAGTTAATGAAGTGGTAGAAAATGCTGAAATTACAATCGACACCCAGCTTGATGAAATGGAAGCAATGGTTTTTGGTGATAATCCTAAATTTGATGATGATGATTATGACCACAAAGGTTTTGAAATGAAAAGTGAATACCACTCTCAAAAAGCAGCAATCTTTGAAGACAATCAAGTAACTCAAGAAGAAATTGATTCCATTACTTATACAAAGTTAAAAGAAAAACTTTTAGAAGAATTTGCAACTGAATTAGAAGACGGTGTTATTACAGAAGAGGAACTAACAGCTCATAAAGAAGCTGAAAAGGCTGAACATGAAGCTATGCATTCTGAAAAGGAAGCTATTTTTGAAGACAATCAAGTAACTCAAGAAGAAATTGATTCTCTAGCAAACAATAAATTAAAAGACCATCTTACAGAAAAATATGCTTCTGAATTGGAAGATGGTGTTATTTCTGAAGATGAATTGAAATCAGGACATAAAAATCATAAAGGCAAAGGTCACAAAAAAGGACGCGGTATGTACGGACCATGATGACCATGATGACGATGATGATGACCATGATGACCATGATGACGATGATGACGATGATGATGAGTAAGGAAATTAGTTATTAAAACCACCTTTTTAAAAATGTCAATTTTATTTTTAGCATCTGTTGTTTTTATTACTTGTGCGAACAATTCTGAGCAAGAAGTCATATTTTTATCTGAAGAGCAAAAGGAAAAAGAAACTATTGCTGTTGAAAATCATCCTATTGTTTTAACTGAGTGTTTAAATGAGGAAAAAAATTACAACATTGTAACTCCTTTCGATATTCAAGATTTAAAAACAACCCTTGATCAAATGAGTAATACAAAAGAAGAGAGGACACAACTTTTAGAAGATGTTGATTTCTGCGTAAATAAATACAGTCTATTTTCTGAATCTAACACAATAAACCCAGAAGAGTTATCAAAGCTTTTTGATGAAAATCTTGAATTAGCTAAATGCTTAAGAGAAAAAGGGTTAAATGTTCCTGATCCAAGCCAACAGGAACCCAAGGTTGATTTAAGTGGGCTCAAGGAATCTAAAGACGACATAATGCCTCTGTTACAAGAATGTGGTTGGCAAAAATAAATATTTAAAAACTAATAATAAAATAGAAACACCTTATGAAAAAATTAATACCTCAAACAATCGAAAATAAAATTCCAAGTAACAAATTTGTCTATTATTTCACATGGCTATTAGTTGCATTTAATTTTTTTAGAAGCTTAGAACATATATTTAAAGATGATGGAGGAGCGCAATCTATTGCCGGTATTCCACTCGATTTTTATATTCCTGAAGCCTCAAATAATATAATTTCAATATTTGCTCAGTGGGGTTTTTCACAGCTAGTTTTAGCTTGCATATTATTACTTGTTGTTTTAAAAATGAGGGAATTAATACCCCTTATGTTGCTTGTTATTGCTTTAGAAAATATTTTAAGAGGAGCAGTAGGACTATATAAGCCTTTAATTTTAGGAGATGCACCTCCAGGTGCTGTGTCTCCAATTATTGGTTTAGTAACTTTAGTTGTTTTTTTTATTTCGATAAGAGAAAACAACTAAAACTATGAAAAAATATTCAAACACTCTTTTACTACTTTTATTTATTTTTTTATTGGCGTGCTCCTCATCAGATGAATCACAAGGAGTTGTTTCTACGAATGATTTATCAAGCGATACAACAGTTACAACAATTGAAGAGGAAGTTGCTGAAGAAGTCGTTTCAATAGAAGATGCACAACTTTTACTAGCTAGGTGCTTAAGAGAGAATGGATATGATATTAAAGATCCTAAAAACAACGAGAATCTACGAAGTTTAATTGGTCCGATATTATTAGCTGCTGATCAAAAAAGCAGAGAAGAACTTCAAGAGACCATTCAGACATGTGCTGAAGACAACAACATACCGCTTGGCGGTTCAGCAGAATTTGAGAATCCAGAAGCTGTTGCTGATTCACTAGACACTCAGTTAGAGTTTGCTCAATGTTTACGTGAAAACGGGATAGAGATAGAAGACCCAAGTGCCGAAAGCCCTCTTCGACCTTTACTTATTGAACTTGTTCAGTCTGGACAATACCTACAAACCCAAATTCAAGAAGCTTCTGATACATGTTTTGATGAGCTTGGAATTGACCCACCACAACCAGGAGGAGGGTAAAGCCTCATACATGGTAAATAAAGTCATAAATGCAAATCGTATTCCAGTTTTTTTAGTTGGATGGAACCTATTTGATACAATACTTCATATTGCTATTGACAGGGCAGAGCCGCTGAGGATAACTGCTAACATGATACCCATTCTTGTCTCGGTTGCGATATTGCTAGGTGCTTCCAAAAAATTATCTTTTAGTCTGTTACTAGTTTCATTTATTTCAACCGTTACTCTAAACGTTGTTCATGTAAGCGAGCACGATTTCGCAATTCCTATGCTCATTTTCATTGGTCTAAGTCTGTACTTACTTCTTCGCTGGGCTCAAATCTTAAAAATAAAAGATTTTGAAATTAGTGAATCTAACGAACAAAAGTACTTTCATAAACGATGGTTTGCTGTAGTAGTTTCAGTTTTTGGAGCGCTAGTTGTATTAGCCGTAGGACTTATGAACTCGTTGAATATGCAAGATCAGCTTTTTGACGGCGCTTTAAAAGAAGCGGATTATTGGAGTGATGAACCGGTTATTTTATCTGCTGGTATGGGTTTTGAGGGAATTATTGGTTGGCCCCAAGTAAATGAAGAAACTGTCAGAGAAGCCGAAGGAAGTTGGTATGGCTCCGTAACATGTACAAATGGTGAAGATCCTCCAGCTGGTGCATATACCAGCACTGTAAGTACAGCCGGGGTTGGTTTGTTCTACAAGGGTTCTTCGGAAGATGATGACGGATTGCCTATTGTATTTAGTTGGCCTGTAGCCACAGAAACTGTTGATCAAACCGATTTTCAATTCACATTGAACACAGGCGAGATCGTTTTTCCAAATAGCGCTGGAATGCTGCCAAATTGGGAATTGAACGAACGCAATACGGTTGTTGTGTTTGGTGATTTTGGCAATCGAGGTTTCAGTAGAGGAAGATGCAATCTTCCCTGTGAGGCTAGATATTGTTGAAGACGAAACACCACTACTTCTTATTGGTCCAAACGGCCAAGAGTTTAATGCCGTTGGTTTGAGTTGGGAAACCGCTACAAGCCCATACGATTCGGGCCCAAAACTAGTCGGAGCTAAAATAAATCATGTCGGCAATGAGGCGCTAGGTGAGGGAGGTTTGGGATTTGGAACAAGATCTGGAGTTTTGCCAAACGATGAACTATCACTGTATGACGAAGGTGACTTTCGTATACGCGTGCTGACAACAGGAGGCTTCTCACCCGATGGTATAACTGGTTTGACCCCCACAATGTTTGAGGACTTTTTCCGAATTCACGCCAAGGGACCTAACGGTGAAGTAGTTCTCTTGGAAAAGGTGGGGCAGGAGTATCTAGTGGCGGACGGGGTACTCAGAATTGTTGGGCTTTCGGATTTGGGGCAAAAAGAAGATCCTGATGCAGGAATCTTCTATGATGATTGCTACGCTGAAGACAGGGATAACTACATCGACATAATTCTAGTTGGCGACGAAGCTGCTGCACGAAACATTACTCATGTAGAAATACCCTCACTAGAGGGTGGCTACAAAGCCTTCTACAATCCTGGTGGTCCTGGCCCAGAACCATTTGATGGCGTTAGGTATACAGCTCCAGGACCGCCAGATTTAGAGCCTGTTATAAACGCACTAGATAATCCTATGCGAGTTAATCGCGATGCCAAGAATTAGATTGTTTCTCACCAACACCACAAAAAAGTAGGCGTTAAAGCTACATATAAAACTTAAGAAATAAATTCTCAGAAAATTTTCAGGTTTAATAAACTAGTCTGGTTGGAATAATGATAAAAAATATATTTAAATCAAAAAACTTAATTACTCTAATTGCCGTTGGAGTTTTGGCTTATGGAGGTTTTTATCTGGGGTCTCAAAATAACGATACTCTCTCAAATGCTAAAACTTTAGAACTTTCTACTACCACTATTAAAAAAGGTGACTTAGCAAAGAAGGAAGAGTACAACGGAACATTAAGACAGACCGATAGTAAGGTGCTCAACTCACCAATGTCAGGAGTTGTTACCTTTGTTCCTAAAGAGGGAACCATTATTAATTTTGGAGAAGTCTTATTTGCTGTTGATAATAAACCTGTAATTTTAGTTGAAGGAGCGACACCTTTTTATAGAACTTTAGATTTAAACTCTGATGCTGGTCCCGATGTTTTACAACTTGAAGAAGCTCTTGTGTTCTTGGGCTATGCAGCAGAAGACTTTGTACCTGATAAAATCTTTGATGAGACCACTTCGAATATGCTTAATGCACTTTACGTTGATTACAAAATTGATACAAAATCTGAAATTACACCAGCAGAACAGGTTGCTATAAATTTAAAAAAGACCGAAGTTGACAATATTGAAGAGACAATTTCAGATGGCGGAACTACATTGGCACAAGTCAACGACAAAAAGAAAAAACTAGATGATGCAAAAGAGGCGGCTACTGAAGAAAGTGCAGCCTGGAAAGCAGCTGACACCGCTATTAAAAATGCTGAACAAAGCATTTCTTTACTAAAGGATGATACAAATCCCCAAACAAAAGAAAAAATTGCAAACGGTACCAGAGACTCTGAAATAGAAGACTTAGAGCAAGAAATTGAAAAACAAATAAGAATTAAAGACCTAGAAAAAGGTAAAGAGTCAGGTATTGATGCTACAGAAGCACTAGCTATTGAGACAGCTCAAAAAGCATATGATGATACCTTAGAAAGCTATAACGAAGGAGTTGATCAAGCGGCTGAATTAGCAAAAGCCAAAGAAGAGCTTGAAGAGCTAGAGCTTGCCTCAAAGTCAGAAACCTTTAGCCCAACAAATGCCTATGCTTCAGAAACACCAATAATTATTGGCTCTTACATAAATGACGTTGGCTCTGCTGTTGCGTTAAACTCTCCTCTTTACAACATTTCTTCCATTGGAATTGAAGTGGTCTTTCAGGTTGATGCTACCGATCAGGAAACAGTTTCACTTGGTGACAGTGTTGAAATAGAACTTCCTACAGATGAAAGAGTCCCAACAGTTATTACCTTTATTGACCAAGTTGTAACGCAAACTCAAGCAGGAGAATTTATAGAAGTTACTTTAGAAGTTCTTAATCCAGAAGAGATTGAAGCTTACGACCAAGCTCCAGTAAAAGTATTTGTTACAACAGAGGTTTCTGAAAACGTTCTCTATGTTCCAGTAAACGCTCTGCTTGCTTTAGCAGAAGGAGGATACGCTTTAGAAGTTTATGACGGAGCGCTTGAAACCGGAACATTTGAAGGAGAATCTGGTGTTGATACAAGTTACGTTGCTGTTGAAATAGGAGTATTTACTGACGGCTTTGTAGAAGTAAAAGGAAATATCTCAGAGGGTCAAATAGTAGTTGTTCCAAGATGAAAACCAGTACAAAGACTGTCATCTCTATAAATAATATTTCAAAAGTATATGAAGGTCCTCCACCAGTAAGAGCTTTAGATGGTGTCTCACTTGAAATCAAAGAAGGAGACTTTGTCTCAATAGTTGGCCAATCAGGTAGTGGAAAATCTACATTCTTAAATATGATTGGTCTACTAGACAGCATAACTGATGGTTCTATTGAGATTGAGGGCAAAGACGTCTCCGAGCTCTCAGACAATGAGCTCTCAAAGTTTAGAGGCGAAAAGATTGGATTTATATTTCAAAGTTTTTTTCTACTCCCGGGATTAACTGCTCAGGAAAATGTTGCTGAAGGCCTTTTATACCAAGGCATTTCAAGATCAGAGAGATTAGAAAAAGCAAAAGAAGTTTTGGAACAAGTTGGCCTTGGAGACAGATTGACCCATTTACCCAAAGAATTGTCTGGTGGTCAACAACAGAGGGTTGCGATTGCTCGTGCTCTAGTACAAGACCCTGCATTCGTACTAGCTGATGAACCAACAGGAAATTTAGATAAAGAATCAGGCATCAACATACTTAATATTTTGAAAGACCTAAACAATCAAGGCAAAACAGTGATAATGATCACTCACAACCAGGAACATGCAAGTATGTTTAAAAAAGTTATTGAACTAGTTGATGGAAAAATAGTAAATCAATGAAAAAAAATAGACTTAAAATCAAAGACTTGTTTTTTGTAGCTTTGTATGGAGTTAGAGCAAGAAAAGGTAGAGCAACTCTTACCTCAATTGGGATTGGTATCGGAATCGCTGCAATTGTTGCAGTATCTGGAATTTCAGCTTCAGGTAGGGCAGATCTTCTCTCCACACTAGAATCTCTAGGTACAAACTTAGTTAAAGCATCACCCCAGGCTGGTTTTTTTGGAACTCAGGAAGAACTTCCAAAAGGAGTTTTGGGTATGGTTGAAAGGATAGGACCAGTCCAAGAAGTTACTTCTACAACCCAAACTGATCTTCTAGTAAGGAGAAGTAATTTTATTTCAGAATTTGAAGGCGGTGGTATTTCAACAATTGTTACTAGTGCTGAACTGCTAGATGTTATAGGCGGCAATTTAATTGATGGAAGATTTATTGAGGACGGACTCTCTGATATTCCAGTAACAGTTTTAGGTAGTGTAACTGCTCAGCGACTGGGAATTAATAATTTATCAACACCTACAAAGATTCTGATAGAAAACGAATGGTTTGGTGTAGTTGGAATATTGGAAGAGCTTAAAATTCATCCAGACTTAGACAGATCTGTGTTCATTGGATATGGTGTAGCAAAAACACTTTTTGATATTGATGAAGAACCAACAACAATTTACTTAAGAGCTAACCCAACATTTATCGAGGATGTTGTTGAAGTACTTGCGCCTTCAATGAATCCTGAAAATCCAGATCAAGTGGAGGTTACCCGTCCATCCGATGCACTCGAAGCGCAACAGGCAGCTGAAGAAGCTTTTACTAACCTACTTTTAGGGCTTGGTTCAGTTGCACTTCTAGTTGGTGGTGTCGCCATCGCAAATGTGATGGTTATGTCGGTTTTGGAGAGAAGAATGGAGATTGGAGTTAGAAGATCTATTGGTGCAACTAGAAGAGAAATTAGATACCAATTTCTACTAGAAAGTATTGTTTTGTCAGGCATTGGTGGTCTTGTTGGAGTGCTTCTCGGAACAGCCATAACCCTGGGTTATACTAATTACACAAATATTGTATTCTCAATACCTGTATGGCAAATATTTGGAGCAGTACTCTTAGCATTATTAATCGGAGCTATTTCTGGTGTATATCCAGCTATAAAAGCATCAAAAATTCAACCAGCAGAGGCAGTTCGAAAGTAAAAATTTTAACCTTTGTTGTAGTATTTGCTGCATGCACTATCGGTGGAGAAGAATCCCAAGGAGTTGTAACTATTGAATCTACCACTGCTACAACAGTTGTAGATGAGGAGACAACTTTTGAAGAGGGTGTCCTTGAATTTGCTCAATGTATGCGAGAGGAAGGTATCAATTTTCCTGACCCAACATTTGATATAGACGGAAATCCTCAGTTCGATAATTTAGAAATTGAAAATGAAGAAGAGTTTGAGAGTGCTTTTGAAAACTGTGAAGATATTTTAAGAAATGCACTTCCAGAACAATTTGATTTAGATCCAGAAGTTGAGCGGCTTTAGTTGATGCTTCTTTAGAGTTTTCGCAGTGTATGAGAGACCAAGGGATTGATTTTCCTGATCCTAAACCTGGAGAGTTTGGGTTCTTTGCATTTAGAGATGCTGATATAGACTTTAGTTCAGAGGCTGTACAAGATGCGTTTGAAATCTGTCAGCCAGAAAACCCTAGATAATTTGGAAGATTTAAACGACTAAATACCTGATTGAAAATATTCTGGTGCAGTGACACCTATTGTCAGCCAACACTGCTACATCTAATTCTGGACAATCAGTTTTTTCAAAAACCCATGTAATTACAAAATAATTATTTGTTTTAGCAACACTTTAACTTCATAATGTACGTTTGTTTCATTTTCATACGTTACTTCATATGAGTATTCTTTAAGATCAATAATGGAGTCGTAGGGTTCGCTAACCAACATCATTGCAAACCTCTCTTTTGGCCCTGTGATTTCTTTGTTATCTTCATGTGCAAAGCCCCAGATTACATCAACAGCTTTTCTGGGTTGTCTGAAAAGTTTTTATAGCTTAAAAAGATTACATTTAGTACTTCTTCAGAGTTTAAAGATTTTGGTTCCTCAATTACAGTCTCACTGCCTGATACAGGAAATTAAGAATATAAGAAGAAAGAGAAAAAGTTTTTTAACCACCGATGAGTGGAAATGACTAGATACAAATGTAAGACAAATGCAATAGCTAGGAATCCAAAAAATGATTTTTTTCAACTTTATTCACAATCAAATACTAGTAAGGTTTAAATTTATACCTAAACCAGGTTACTTATTTGCCTGTTCGTAAGCCTGGCTATAAAGAATTAACGTTGGAGCCCAAAGACCTACATAAATCGCAAGTTGAGAATCATCTAAAACAATATAAATAAGCACTGATGCTATTACAGACACCATGCTTGCGTATAAACCAAGTTTTACCATTTAAATTTCCTCTCTTAGTTTAATTATACTATTATATATTTGTTAATATAAAAATATGTTAGAGACATTAACTTCATCAACCTTTATTTTTAATTCTCCTATTTCCAGTCGGTACACTAACAATATTTGTTATTGGTTTAATTCGTGTAGACATTAGAGATTTAAGAGGAAAACAAACAGCAGGTCAAAAGCTTGCAATTGAAGAAGAATAATAATTTGTCTCACTTAAATTTGTATATAACTATGGACAGAGAAAATCTCGAAAAATAGACGAAGAATCACTATTTCAGATTCAAAATACAATTTCTGAAATCATAAAAGAAAAAATTTAGAAAAAGGAGATATTGAGGCAATTGTTGATGATTCATTTAATGTAGCATTTCCAAAAATCGATGGCTTAGGTTTAAACCCATGGGTTGATGGATCAATCTAGTTTGTCCTGGAGCAAGAATAGACAAATCACAAACAAAACATATTTGTAAGTTTGTTGCTGTTGGTGACGACTGGTCCTGGGAGTCGAGCAATATGATTAGCGATGTAATTCGAAGAGATCAATCGTCAAAAAAATTTAGACAGCACTCCATAACTTTAATCTCGCCTTACGAGGGCATGACTGTTGATGTAATTATGCAAAAATCTCAAAATGGAAAACATCTTGTAGACAATGTTGACTAGTAGCTCTTTATGTAAAGAATGCTATTAAAGATTACAAATTTGATGTTGGCGTTCTTGGTGCTGTAATTTTTGGAATTGGTGGAGGGTCTGATGCAATATGGCATACACTCTTTGGCATTGAGGTCGGAGTTGAACCATTAATTACACCATCACATTTGATGTTGTTCCTTGGATCGTTTTTGATGCTGGATTATGTTTTTGCTTCACGTCCTGAAAAAAGCAATTTAGATTTTGCAGCTTTATTTTCAGCCGCAACGAGTTACGGACTAATCATGTTTATTACTTCTTTCTTAAATCCTTTTATTCGTATTGGTCCTTTTTATTCAAAAGAGGGATTTCTTGAAGCTTTAGCAGGAGGTTCAGTAATATTTCAGACAATGTTAGCAAGCATCGTCTTTGTGTATCTCATTAGATTTAAGCCATCACCAACACAAGTAGGAGTTGCTTATTTTGTCTCGTTTTTTTATATCTCTATCAATGTTGTAATGGATGACATTTCTTGGATGTTTCTCATAATTGGTTTTGGTGCTTTTTCAGGACTGTTGATGTATCAATTAACAAAATGGTATTACAAACACTAATCATGATAGAAAAATACAAGTTGCAGCCGCTCTCTCTGCAAGTATTTATGGATTTGTATTCGTACTCTATTTGTTAGTTTTTCCTCAATAAACGAACTTACGCTTCCATGGAGATTTTATGGACTTGGTGGGCTTGTAACAACTCCACTTCTTTTAGGCTATATGGTTGGAAACCTTGGAGTAAGCCCTACGACTGGAAATGTAGTTGAGTAGGCTCAGTTTTTATACTGACGAAGATACAAAAATCGTTTTAACTTAAAAAAGCCTTTTTTCAAAGACTCACTTTTATATCGAAGCTGTTGAATAGCAATATCATTATGAGAACTGAGGTCTGTATGTTTGATAGGCTTTCCAATTTTGATTGTAAACTTATACTCTTTTTTATTGAGTAGCTCATTTAGCTGTGATACATCACGTAACTGCGTATTAGCATAGGATGCAAAATAAAAAAACCAGGAGTTTTTAGCATCTATATATACTGGAATAACAGGAAAGTTATATTTTTTAGCTAATGTAATTGGTGTTTTCTCCCATGGCCTATCCCAGATACCTAAAAGTGTTAATTTTGATAATCTTCCTGATGGAAAAATAATTCCAATCCTTTCATCACCAAAAAAAGTATTTAGTCGTTCCAAGGTTACTTTTGTAGCGGAATGAATCTCTTTTTCTTTATTCCAAACAACGGGAGCCATAACATCTTTGAATGAACCTAATAAATAGACGAAAAGTTCATTTGCGAAAAAAAACACATCTTCTCGAACTTTAAATATCTGATGATAGAGAGACACAGCATCTGCTGCACCCATAGGGTGGTTTGCAACTAGTAAACATTTACCATCTTTAGGGATATTTTCCAACCCTTCTATTTCACAGTTACTTGTATATTCAGAACCCAACCAATTAAATGCCTCAGCATCCTGTCATTCCCTGGATGTGATCTCCTACATAAATTGTCTCACCAAACTTTAAAAATTTTTTAAGGAATGCGTAAATAGTTTTTGAGAGAAAAGAACCATTTACCAACCAAGGTGCTCGGTCTTGTACAAGTTGATTAATTTTCTCTTCCACAGCTATGCCTTAAATCGTGATGTTTTTCCTTGAATACCATCATATTTCATTCTGAGTCGTTGAATAACTTCTTCTTCTGAACCTTCAAGATTGAGGGACTCAAGAAAATTGAATTTCTTATTTTCATAATCTATCTGTACTGGTTGTACTTCTGCATCAAGTTCTTTCGCAAGATATAAAAAGCTTGATCGAAAACGTGTTGCATCAAATCTTCCCTCACGTGTAATAATTAATACAAACTCATCACGTTCTTTCAGTTCTTTAATAACAGAATCAAACTGACCACTATTTCCTTTTCGATCAACTGGTATAGCCCCAAATCGTCGAAAGATAATTTTCTGTAACCATCCAAGTGGCCATCGAATACCCTGTTCGTCAATATCGGTTACTTTTTGAAACGGATTTGGTAGTCGTGTTAGAGTCCATTTTGCGGAAAGATAACAGACTTGGACATCGAGAGCCAAAATCATAATTATCATGAGGTACTCATCTTTTCCAGATTGGTGAGGTGCAGCAACAATAATATTTCTTTTATTATCTAAAAAAGCACCCTCTGGTCGAACTGATTCAAACAATAATAAAAATCGCGCAAGAGTTCGTAAGAGATATCGTTTTTTTCTTGGTGTGGAAGGGCTGACAGTTAAGTTTGGAATAACGCGTGTATAAGCCATTGTTAGTAAGTTTGTTCTTCGTCTCTTTCTATAAAGCTTACATTGTTGAACTCTTTGAGTCGAAAGAAATGTCCTCCAGAAATACTTGTTGAACGAAGTCGTGTGTGGCCCGCATGTCTTGGTAAAAACTTTCTCCATGTCCAGGCATAGTGATCCATTTTTAAAAAATAGGAAAGAACACAGACATTGTTCCTGCATGAGAGATAATCATTAACTTCTCTGGAGCATCTTCGCTAAATGTAAACTGTCTGTCATATGTATCATCGGTACAAACAATTCCTCTACTCTCTAGCTCTTGTTCAAGATTCGAGATTATATTTTCACGATAGGTTTTCATATAAACTCCATGTGGACCCTCTGTCCATTCCTCAAAAGATTGAGTATTTCTTTTAGCAAAAAACGCCAATATTTCGTCATTGCTTTTTCCATAAAGAGCTACCTCTTCTTCATCTTCCATCTCTTGAAGCCAGTCATATACATGCACTTGTTTGCTTACATTATTATCAACAAAAGGCTGATGAGTTTGTTGCGCACGTTTTAGAGGAGATACCCAGAGCTCATCAATGCTTTCTTTTTCAAAAATAGAAGCTGATAATTCTGCTTGTTTGAAACCTAATTCTGTAAGTCCAGGATTTTGTCGATAGGTGTCATCAACCATCCATTCCGGTTGACCGTGTCTGATGAGAACAATTTCCATATAAAAACAATAGCAAAAGTAGGTTATTCTGATATGAAAGATGAAAATATACAGAGATAGGCAACAACTAATTAGACCTTTTTTCTTGGGGTCTCTTTTTCTTATATCAGTATCGACAACATCGTTACTGGCCCACTTCGAAAGTACTTAATAGAGTTTTTAAAGATTGATGAGTTTGGCTCAAACATGAGAGAGGAATGGTTGTATTATTTCATTTTGTTTTTAGGAGTAACACAACTTTATATAGCTCTACAAAGTTTATTTTTACCTGTCATTGAAATTGTTGGAGATAAAGTTGTACTTCGCACAAGAGACCAGTATCTTGCCGTAGTTAAAAGTTTAAATGAAATATCTGACCTAAAAATAGATGGTGACGAGTGGACATTTGTAACAAGTGATAAATCATATGTAGTTATTACAGAGACATTACTAGAAAGTGACCTGAGTCAGGTGAAGGAAATGATAGATAGTTCGCGAAAAATAGATTAGTAAATATCTTGCATCAATAGAAAATCTGATGTAAATTTATTAAACACTATCGGAAAAGAAATCGAAAGATAGAAAAGAAGATAGAACAGAAAATCCCGAAAGGTCGCAAGATCAGTCGGGATTTTTGCTTTTAGTTAAAGTTTTTCTCATACAAGTAGTTATCCATCCACTGATTGTTCAACTTGCCAATCTTTTCTCTCACTCCCACTTGTCTAAATCCCTGTTCTTCAAAAAAAGATTTTGACGTAAGATTTTGTGTAAATAGCTGTGCTTGGATTGTCCAATATCCAGAAGTTTTTGCTGACTCTTCTAAATGGTTATAGAGTTTTGTTCCTATACCATTTCTTTTTGCATCTGGGTGAATATAAATAGAGACTTCTCCTACTCCTTCATAACAGCATCTACTTGAAAACTTACTTAATGATATCCAACCATTTATCTTTCCATTAGTTTCATGCACAAAGACATTATCTCTATCTAATTTTTTTGACCACTCTTCAAAAACTTCAGGAGGGGAAGTCTCAAAAGTA
The DNA here is from genome assembly GCA_038142145.1 of Candidatus Actinomarina sp. Lineage (GTDB taxonomy): Bacteria > Actinomycetota > Acidimicrobiia > Actinomarinales > Actinomarinaceae > Actinomarina. Next base: position 17,698 of record JAYQJM010000003.1, read on the forward strand.
GCTACTTTAGTCTCGATTCCTTTTAGATAGATATCTCTAACTTGTGACCAATCTTCTTTTGTAATAGATCGAATGCTCATACAAGTGAGTATATTAAAAATTATTCAGGTTGGTCTAGTGTGTAATGAACTTTGTTGAATCTTTTACGTAATTCTATTATCTCCGCTTGAACTATATCTGGAGTATCTGTTGTTAATCCTTGATAAATTAAGTCTGCTAATAGGGGCATGTTGTCTTTTTTCATACCTATACGAACAACTTCAGGTGTGCCAATTCGAATTGCATTTGTATCATCTTCAACTATCGGGCCAGGTACATTAATACCACAAGCTAATAAACCTGAATGCGCTAATTTTTTTGATGCTTTTTGTCCCCCTCCTAATTCATTTGCAATAATTGCAAATTGATGTGAAGTTGTAAAGCCTTTTTCTTTTGCATATAAATGTAGACCTTTTTTATCCAACTCTTTAGCTAATTCAATAGAAGTCTCAACCATCATTTCTGCATAAGCTTCACCAACGATGTGCCAGTCTTGTAGCGTAATACCAAGTGCAGCAGTTTTCGCTGCATCATAATTAGCAGTTAATCCCGGATATGCAATTGCGTCAATTTTTTTAGCTAACTCTTCTTCATTTGTAACAATCAGTCCACCTGCAGGACCTCCTAGAGATTTATACGTACTAAATGTCATTAAGTGTGCACCCTCATTAAGAGGTTGAGGCCAAACTTTTCCAGCTATTAATCCACACTGATGGGCTGCATCAAATAATAACCAAGCTCCAACTTCATCAGCTATGTCTCTAATCTCTCTGACAGGGTGTGGAAACAAATTTAGTGATCCACCTATAGTGATAAGCTTTGGTTTAATTTCATGTGCAAGTTTTCTTAATTCATCAACATCAACGGTATAGTTTTCCTTGTCTATTGGTGCTTCGACAATATCTAAACCATATAAACCAGCTGCCCCAGGTTTGTGATGAGTAATATGTCCGCCAATAGATGCTGGCGGAGCAATAATTTTATCTCCTGGTTTACATGTTGCCATAAATGCATAGAGGTTTGCCAGAGCACCTGATCCAACTCTAAACTCTGTATATTTTGATTCAAATAATTTACAAGCTAAATCTCCTGTAATTACTTCAATCTGTTCTATTGCGTCTAAGCCAACTTCATATTTATCACCAGGATGACCAAGAGATGCACGAGAACTTAAACCAGTTGATAAGATCTTTTCCGCTCTTGGATTTAAAATATTGGTCGCGGGATTGAGATTAATACTATTTTTATCATGAATAGTGTGACTTTGTTCAGCAAGTAATTCAATCTCTTTTTGAATTAGATTAGGTTCTAATCCTGCAGTTTTATCTTGAACTGCCCTTACTCTTTTTTGTGCCTGCTCAGTTAACCAATTTCTTGAGTGTTGCATAATCTCATTTAAACATATAGTGCATAAAAGTTCGCGAAAAAAACACTCTAATTTTTCTTGCACTACTACCTATTTCACAGTACATTTATATAACTATCAGAAATGAAGTCGCAAGACCAAATAGAAGATAGTAAAGAAAGTCCCGAAAAGTCGAAAGATTAGTCGGGATTTTCACTTTTCTGGGTGTTTTTTTCATAAGACTCCCCTGTGTGACTGTTATTTGTTTTATCGTGATGAAAGTGGCTCAAAGCACGAAAGGAAGTCTTACACTTATTTTAGTAACGCTTCGAAATCTAAAAAAGGTTATGATATAAATAAGTATGAAACGTAAGTATTTACTGCCTTTTTCTATAGTTTTACTCTTAATTTTGCAAGCATGTGGAGGTTCAGGGTCAACAGATACTGCACCAGAACGCACACCTACTAGTGAAGACACTCCTATAAATCCACCAGCAGAACCGGACAATCCACCTCCTCCAGGTGAAGGAAATAACCCACCTCCAGCTGATAACAATCCTCCAGGAGAAAAGAAAGAAGATATCGATAGAGCAATTGAGATTTTACAAACTGCTGATGACGATGTCTTAGAGTGTATAGCAAACTCTTTTCCAACAGATATTTATCAAAAAATTGTAAGCGATTTAGACCCTGATAATTTTGAAGCAGGAGTTGTTATTGCATGTAACGACGATCCATCAAGTGCTTCAGGAAATACAGCACAACCTCCATCAGGAGACAGTGGAGATAACAACAATACTTCACCAACTACTGTTCCATCAGATTCTGGAGGAAATAATAATCAGCCGAGTGGATCAAACCAACCAAGCGGTCCAGAGGGAAATTCAGGAAACTCATGGTATGACCTTAATGTGTATGAATATACACCAAGTTACACTACAGCTTCATCAAATGGTAATTCTGGCTTTGGTCTCAATGAGTCAGCAGATATTTTATTGTCTGGTTACGGATTCAATAATTCAGGTGGTGCAACAAAACTTAATCATCCAGTTTCTGTATCAGCAAATGCAGGAAAATTAGCTGTCACTGATAGATTCAACAATAGAGTTTTGATATGGAACTCAATTCCATCAGCAGATACGTCACCAGATATAGTTCTCGGGCAACCAAATTTTAATACTCATAATTCTGGTACAGGACTTAACAATATGGATTTTCCGGGACAGGTCTCTATAACACCAGATGGAAAAGTTCTTGTTGCTGATTCTGATAACAATAGAGTCTTAGTCTGGACATCGTTTCCAACATCTTCAGGACAAGCTGCAAATTATGCCATTCCAGTTACAGACTATGTAAACTTTGGTGACTCATGGCCATGGGGCGTATGGTCCGATGGAACAAAGGTAGTAGTAAGTGCAACAGTAGCTCAAGCAGTTCTTTTCTGGGATACATTCCCAGGACCAAATACTGCACCTGATGTTGTGTTAACTTCAAGCCAAGTTGGAACACCACGTTCAATTATCTCTGATGGTAATTACGTTATGTTAGGTGATGAAAATGGTAATGGTCCATGTCCAGGTTCTAGAACGACACATATCTGGACTAGTTGGCCTACCTCTTCAAGAAATCCTGATGCTTGCGTGGATAACTGGTTAGCTGGAACAATACATGATTCAAAAATATACGGTATTGCTGCAGGTGGTGAGACGATGTATTTTTACGATGATTTATATACATCAACTGATGAACTCAAAGCAAATCTTCAAACTGCTCAACCTAATGAGGGACACAGATGGGCGGGTGGTGATGATGGCGGTGCAGCTGTAGCTGATGGAAAACTCTTTGTAGCTGAATATAACGGAAATAGAATCTCAGTCTTTAATACAATTCCAACTTCGCCAACAGAGAAGCCAGACTGGGTCTTAATGGCAGATAAACCAACAGATTATCCACTTCTTGATGACTTTATAATTCAGAACCCAATCATTGACTCAAATGGACAAATGCTGTTTGTCTCTTCTGACTTTGACAGATCACTTTCTATTTACAAACAACTTCCGGGAAGTTCAGGCGCTACACCAGATATTGTTATGAGAAGATTTGATCAAGCACCATGGGATTTAGTTGTGGAAGATAAAGAAGTGTATCTCGGTGGAGGAAACAGTGTGTATGGCTGGACTGATATTGAAGCAACTATTAATAGTGGAAACTATAGTTTTAATTTAAATGCTGACAGGATTGGTTCTGTCTCATTTAGAGAAGTACGTGGTGTTGCGTATAACGGAACATATTTTGCTGTTTCAGATAGAGGTAATAATGCAGTCTATATATGGGAGGGAGTTCCATCTACTTCGGATGAACCTGCATTCACTCTCTCAAATCTGCAAAACTTAGGAAGAATAGATATGAATGACACACACTTGGCAATTGGTTGTTATCCAGAGGGATCCAGTTTGAAGGTGATTGCATTATCAGATCTTGCATCATCTACCTATCAATCAGTACCGGGTATGAAATGTCCATCAGAGATGAGCTTTAATGAAAAAGGATTCTTTATGAATAAAGATGATTCCATTATTGGCTGGAATTCTATCGAAGATGCATTATCTGGAGCCTCTCCAACAATGAGTTTTGGAGGCAGAACTGATAAGACCAATATTGGTACAAAAATGGCAACTGGTATTGGTTGGGATGGTAAACATTTCTGGGTTGGAGAGTTCAAATTCTCTAATCGATTGTTAGGATTTGCTCCTTCAAAATAAGTTACCTTCGACTCTTAAAAAAAGTTATGATATAAATAAGTATGAAAAATAAGTATTTATTACCACTTTCGTTAGTTTTAATACTAATTTTCCAAGCCTGTGGAGGCTCAGAATCTTCAGAAGCCCAACCAGATCGTATTCCAGCAGGCGAAGATACTCCTATTAATGAACCTGATGATTCAAATAACCCACCTCCGCCTCCAGGGGACGATAACGAATCATCTCAAGATGACAATGTCGATAACGGGGGTCCTACAGTTGAAGAGGCATTAAAAATTTTAGAAGACATTAGCGACGATGTAATTAGATGTATTGATAATGATGTCTATGGTTTGTACGACCAGTATTTAAATGGATACACTCCTGATGAGTATGAAGCACAGGTCGTTGTTACATGTTCAAAGAATCCAGAAGCATACGGTCCTATTGATGGGGAACAGGCTGGACCTCCTCCAGGAGAACCAGATGATGGCAGTACTCCACCAGATGATGGAAGAGATGACAGTGAAGAACCTGGGGAACCAGAGGATGATGAAAATAACCCACCTCCTGCAAACGATGAAGGTTCCTATGAAGATTATGAAAACTTTTATACCTATTTTGGTGGACCAGCTATTCCTGAACAAAGAGAGTTTTTAACCTATCAATATCTTGGTTCGACAAGCCAAGACTCTGTTGCAGAGTTAGAGTCTATCTTTTTTGGACAACAGTTACCAGAAAATGAAACAACGTTTAATGATGCTTTGTATAAATCCGGATGGTTGCAAAACACATGTCCGTTTGATGCAACAAATCTTGGTGAGGTGAAAGATTTAGGACTTGTTATTGATTACAACACACCTGGTATTACAGCAATCCCCATGAATGACCCTGGTTTCTTAAGTCGAGATAAAGGACTTGAGACAATGGCAGATCCAAGTGCTGTGTTATTAGATGACTCAACTATTGCATTGTATTTTACTGGTGACCATAGGGCATCAAATCAGAGTTCTCGTTGGACATCCTCCACACCTATAACTTCAGTCAATGACACTATTTCATTCTCCATTGAAAGTGATTACAACCTTTTAACGAGGTTGAACTGGAGAAACATGTTTTATGAAAACAGTTCATGGACATCCTATGGAGCTCTCGGAACATTAGGTGTTAGCACATGGTACAAGTGGACCTCATCAGACGGATTAGCTTGGAGCGGAGAGACAGCACTTCTCACTGCTGGAGATATTTCTACTTATAGAGAGGCTTCTGGCTATGTTGCTGAAAATGGTGCTTCTGCATATGTAACAAAAATTAGTGATTCAGAATATTATGCAGTTTTTACAGGATATAGAGAGGATTTTGAAAAACCTAACGGAACTGATGTGAATGGTGATGGTGTTGTTGCCGGTGAGTATGTTGTAATCTACAAATCAACTGATGGTAACTCTTGGTCTTATCATGACATCTTTCATGGTGGATCTGAAGCTGTTATAACAAAAACAACAACAGGTGAGTATGTATTAACTGCAACAACTGGTTGTACATATCTCTCTACTGATGCAAAAAACTGGGGTTATGGTTTTAATGCTCAACTCTACGGTTCAGTTGGCAATATGGGCAATGGTGTTCTTTTAGCTGATGGTTGGAGACTTGTATTTGGTACTTCCAGTAATTTAGGAATGCCACTGAAAGCATCAAAAATCACCAATACATCTATTAGCGATCTTTATTTGAAAGCAATGAAGAACTATATTCCATCAGTGGATGAGATTGAAGTTCCTTACGAGTTCAATTACTAAAACTTCTCTGACGATAATTAGTCCTGCTTTTATAATGAAACCATGAATATTGGTGCACATATACCCTCAAAAAACGCAATAGAAGAGATTACAAAAAGAAAAGGTGATACCTTTCAAATTTTTATCTCAAGCCCACAAATGTGGAAAAGTCCAAAACCTCGTGAAGATGTTGATATTTTACAAGACTATAAAGGACCAATTTATGTCCATGCTCCGTATCTTATTAATGTTGCAACACCAAACAATAAAGTTCGACACCCAAGTAGAAAACTCCTTAAAGATACCTGTAAAGTAGCAGCTTCGTTTGGAGCAAAAGCAGTTATTGTCCACGGAGGATCAGTTGGAGAAGGTGGCGATATTGCAAAGGGGTATGAAAACTGGAGAAAAGCAATTCAGGAAGTCGAGAGTACTGGTATGCGAATTCTTGTTGAGAACACTGCTGGTGGAAAGAACTCTGTTGCGAGATATATGGATTCTATTAATCGTCTCTGGGAAGAGATTGGAGATCTTAATGTTGGGCTCTGTCTTGATACCTGTCACACCTGGGCTGGTGGTATTCCAACAGAAGAGGCAGTAAAAGGATTTAAAAAGCTCGTAAAGAAAATTGACCTTGTCCACTTTAATGACTCTAAAGATGGGTTTGAGAGCTCACGAGATCGTCATGAAAACTTAGGCAAAGGTAATATTCCGAAAAAAGAATTAGAGTACGTCATCAATAACTGTAAATCAGACATCATTGTGGAAACACCTGGTGGTCTTGAGGAACAGAAAAAAGATATAGCGTGGATTCGAAGACGACTTAAAAAATGATTGGTTTACTAATGTTGATATTCGGTTTATCAACTGCTGGTCAATTTCACCTTGAGATGCCAGAGTTTTTACCACTTCCCTCAAATGTTATCTGTGAGGAAATGGATGAATCTAATTTTGACCCGAACTGCCAACATGCAGATTACTCAATATTTCGAAGTTGGTGTTTAGGTAATCGATGCGATGACCATGCTGTAAAAGGATATGCAAAAGAAATTGCTGAAGATGGAACGATTACTTGGTACAGCACCCAAGAACAAGTTGATTTAGACATGGACTCTTTAGAGCCTTGGCAGATTATTCGATATACACAAGAAGAGTTGAGTGAACTAAACATTATGCCTGAAGACTGTACCTATGAGAGTGAAGTAGATGGAACCTGTGGATACGGGTTATTTCCACCAAATCCATAATGAATTACTTACCTTCTAATTTATCCTTTCAAGATGGTGTTGCTTTTATAGGCGAGACTTCACTTCTTGATGTAGCAAACCAGTACGGAACACCTCTTTATGTATACGACTGGGAACATCTTAAAGATAATATTGATTACTTTACCAATGCTTTTGGTTCAGAGACTTTGTTTCGTTACGCTGCAAAAGCATTTATCTGTAAAGCCTTAGTAAAAGAGTTAGATTCTAAAGGTTGGGGTGTTGATGTTGTCTCTGGTGGTGAGATGGCAACAGTGCAAGCAGTAACCGGTACATTAGAAAACTCTCTCTTTAATGGAACCTATAAACAAGAGGAAGAGATTGAGTTTTTCATGAACCATGATGGTGGCCATATCTCTGTTGATAATCGTTATGAGATTCCAATGTTAGAAAAGGTTGCTTCCCAACTAGGAAGAAAACAACCAGTCATTATGAGAATTAACTTAGATGTTGGAGCAGAGACCCATCCAATGGTGTTAACAACAGGATATGACCAACAGTTTGGAATCTCCATTGCGTATGCTGAAGAGGCATTACAACAAATCTATGAAGCACCGTCACTATTGTTTTCTGGAGTGCATGTTCATATTGGAAGTCAGATTAAAGACCCAGAGCGATATCGAAAAGCAATGAGCGAGTGTGCAGAGTTTTTGATGCAACACCCTGCAAGTATTCAGAGAGAAGTCGTCTTTGATGCTGGTGGTGGATTTTTCTCTCCGTATGCTGGGGATGAAGTTGATCATGAATTAAAAGTCTATGCTGACGCAATTCATGAAGGCATTCAAGAACACTGGAAAGAATCCTATAAAGTAATGATTGAGCCTGGAAGAGCATTAGTCAATAATCCAGGTGTTATTTTGTACTCTGCTGGTGCTATTAAAGATGACAGAGGTGAGAAACCTTATATCTTAGTGGATGGTGGTATGTCTGATAATCCAAGGCCAGCACTGTATGGAAGCGAACATAAACTCTTTAATATCTCTGGTGGAAAATCAGGAGATGATGTTGTTCATGCAGTATCAGGAAGACACTGTGAAAGTGGAGATTTATTAGTAAAAGAAGCGATGCTACCAAGTGACACAGTCTCTGGAGATATCTTAATGTCCACATCTACTGGTGCATATACTTTTGCTATGGCAAGTAATTATAACCGTGTTCCTAAATCTGGAGTTGTTTCAGTTACAAGTAGTGGTGTTGTTGAGTTAGTGAATAGACAGAGTTTTCAAGATACATTTATAAATGATATATAAAATTATTTGAATATTAAATTTTAAAAAATATACTTTTTACATGAAGAAATTCTTTAGTAGAAAAAAGAAAATATCCATTAATCCTGATTTTTCAAATTTAAGTAATTCTTTAAATGTTCATATGAATCAATACATTAAAGAAGTAGGAAAAATTGATATAAATTTAAATAAACAACTAGATGAATTCAATGCATTAAGAGAGATGTATTTAGCGCTTCAAACAGAGTTGGCTAGAAAAGAAAAAGAGCTTGCTAAACATCAGAGCGGTTATGAAAAAGTAATATTGAGGAGGTTTTATGAAGAAGTTATCAATTTAAACGAACTTATAAAAGAATGCGTAATAGACAATCAGGATGCTGATCTTTCTAAAGTATCTAAATATAGCTCTTATATACTACAAAATTTGGGAATAGAAAAATATAGTATTGAAACAGGTGTTGACTTTAGGGGTATAGATGGAGTTAATATTCATCCTGACTATGTGACAACACATGAAGAACAAAAAGATGGGACAATTGCAGAAATTTTAAAAGATGGATATAAAGTTCAAAATGATGATCATACAACTACATACATTAAAAAAGTTGAAGCTAAAATCTTCAAGTTTTCAAAGGAGGAAGAATGAGCTCATTTATTGGTATTGATTTAGGCACTAGCTATTCTGCAATAGCTTATTTAGACAAAACAGGAAGACCACAAATAATTCCAAATAAAGAGGGAGACAATATAACCCCATCAGTAGTTGAAGTAAAAAAGATGGTGAAATAGAAGTTGGAAAGTATGCTTATAAAACTTGGGGTTACGATAAAGAAAATGCTCATGCAAGATTTAAGAGACAGATGCACGAGGATGTTGTTGTTACTTTGGGTAATAAAAATTTCTCCCCTTCACAACTAAGTGCCGAAGTTTTAAAGAAGTTAATAAATGATACAAAAGATGTGGTAGGTGAGATTGAAGAAGTAGTTATATCTATTCCAGCAAACTTCCCTAATGATGCAAGAGTTGCAACTTTGGAAGCAGGAAAGCTTGCAGGTCTCAATGTGAACTTTATAGTTAATGAGCCAACTGCTGCTGCTCTAGGATATGCATTTTTAAATCAAGAAAAAACGGATGGTATTTTTGCTGTTTATGACTTTGGTGGAGGTACATTTGACTTTTCCATAATCGAAGTTGCTGGAAATGAATTTAATGTTCTTGCCTCAGAGGGTATTCAAAAGTGTGGTGGAGATGATTTAGACAAAATATTATTTGAAATTATTCAGAAAAAATATGCTGAAACAACCAAGGAAGAAATTAAATTTGAAGATTTTAACCTAACCCATGCTGAAGAAGTTAAAAAAGCTCTTTCTAATAGAGAAGATCATTTAGTTAAGGTAGACAAAGAACTTATAGATATTAATAGAGCTGAATTTGAGGAAGCTATTGAAAGTTTAGTTATCCAGACAGAAGTTGTCATTAAAAAAGCTATTTCTGATGCAGAGTTAACTTATGATGACATCAATCAAGTATTTTTAGTCGGTGGTTCTACAAGAGTTCCTTTAATAAAGAAAACAGTTGAGAATATATTTGGAGATAGAGTTTCTCAAACAATTAACCCAGACGAAGTTGTTGCACTAGGTGCTGCATTATTTGCAGGAATAAAAGGCGACCAAACAAAACTTAGTCCTGCTGCAAAAGCAACTTTGGCTAAAATCACTGTCCAAGAAATTACTTCAAAATGTTTTGGAACCATATATTTCGATCCTTATAGTATGAATACATTAAATAAAGTAATCATTTTTAAAGGGGAACAAATTCCTATTTCTAGATCTGAAATGTTTGAAGTTCCAAGGGATTATACGGAGTATCTTAAATGTCAGATTACAGAATCAGTTTCACCTGAGGAAGATTTAAATTGGGTAAACATTATTTGGGAGGGAAGACTTGAATTATCCAACCCCTCTTCAGTAAGAGATGGAGATCCTATCCAGGTCACATATTCATATGATGCCAATCAAATTATGAAATGTAAATTTACAGAATCCAGAACTGGTATATCAAAGCAGGTTGATTTAGATATGAACAAATTTTCAAAAAGTAAAAATATAGATGATATAACAGTTTTATAAATGTCTTTAAGCATTGAAGTATTTACTGGAGAGTACTTTTCTGATCCAGATATAAGAAATTGTTATGTAACCTTTTATTCAGAAGATTTTGATCTTGACAACGATCTGATAGTTGTACAGCTTTATCAGAATTTTAGCGAAATTAATTCTAAAGAGTATAAAGTTTTTAAATCTAAGAAATCTAAAAAAATAAAATCTTATGTAGTACCACCTACAGCAATTTCAAAAAATGTTTATAAGGATTATGAGGTATTTTCTTCAGAAATATTTTTAGACGACTTTGATCACAATTTTGAAAATATAGAAGATAATTTATTTTATAAGGTTGATGCAATAGTTTTTTATTTTAAAAACTTCAAAGATAATAAGCTATACAAAGATCTAAAAAAAAATTATGGAAATTTAGACCTTAATTCAAAATGGAGAGAAGGAAATATTAGTTGGAGTGAATTTGATTATGCTTTAACAAGTCTTTATATAACTGAAAAAGTTGCATATACAAAACCTGAAGATTTCCACACTTCATTAGATGATAAAGAATATGTAGATATTGATTATTTCGATTCGTTTCATGAAGCAGCAATAAATGAATTTATAAGCAGCAACTTAGATCTTTATGATAATAATGAAGATGAATATGAAGAAGATGAATATGAAGAAGATGAATATGAAGAAGATGAATATTTAAATCCTTTAGATACTTATGTTCAAAAATATAATTTAGAAAGCATTTATGAATTAAAGTATTTCTTTTTCCTAAGCCTAGGAGTTTATTTAGCAAATATTGATGATGAATTTAGCATTTCTGAAAAAAAACTAATAAAAGATATTCTCTCAGAACAAATATCTCCAACAAGAGTAAACACTTTAATTCAAACAGTTGAGAAACGGTTACAAGACAATCAATTAATTATTTCTGAAATAATAAGTGAAGTAAATAGCTCACTTTTGCATTGGGAAGTAGTCGAAATAGTAAACAATTTATATGCATTAATTTCTGTAGACGGTATTGCTTCAACTCAGGAAATAGAGTTTTTAGATAAAATTACTGACTCTTTACATGTAGATTTTCAATACAAAAATGAAATTAAAACCAAACAGCTTTTAAATGTTGACATAGAAGATGATAAAACTAGCTTTGCCATTTTAGATATTGATTTTACTGCACCAGAAAATATTCAAATTCAGCAAGCTGAAGATGGAATTATTAAATGGAACGGAAGACTCAATACACTTACAGATCCAAAAGAGAGAACTAACGCCCAAAATTTTATAAATAAATATTCGGAGTTCATTAAACAAAAAAGGACTGCACAGAACACAAATTCTCAAAAGAAGAAACTTACCACACCTTCTAAAACGTCATCAAAATGGGATTTATTAGAACCTCTAGACTTTCCCATACCTCCAAAAAGCACAAGTGAAGAAATAAATAAAATTAGAAAAAAACATCCAAGACATAGAGCGAGGTGGAGTGTTTCTGAAGAAGAGATGCTAATAAAGCTTTATAAGGAAAATTACTCAATTAGTCAGATCGCATCTGGATTACAAAGAACTGATGATGCTATTGAAAATAAGATAGAAAAACTTAAATTAATTTGAGGAAGTTATGAGTTCTAAAGATGATGCATTAAGAAAAAAAAAGAAACAAGAAAAACTTTCTAATGAGTTACTAGGTATTTCAAATGTTGAATTCGAACCTAAAGAAAAAAAGAAACCTCAGCAAGAGCAATTTAAAAAAAAGTGTGATCTTTGTAATAAAACTAAGTTATTACACAACTTTGGTGAAGATAAACGTTTTTCTGACAACTTAAAATCAATTTGTAATTTATGCGAGATAGCATTAGAGAAAGAAGCTAATTCAAAAATAAAGAATCTTGATTTAAAGTCAAGCCAATCTACAAAACCAAAAACAACCCCTACGCCAAATGCAGTACCAAATCCTGAATCAAATCAGACTGAAAAGATTGACAATTCTACAAATGCTAACTCTAGTTCTGATTCAAGTGAGGGAGGTTTTCTAGCAGGATTATTTGCAATTGGCCTTGTAGTAGGTGCTATATATCTTGTAGTCAAAATTTTTGGTTTCGGAATTGATTTTGTATCGTCTTTTTTTGAAGAATCTTCAGAACCTACTGTAGTTGTAAGCAACACAAATCCAAATAGTGATACGCAAATAATACAAACAGATTTTTGTCTTAATTGGGAAAACGAAATAGAAACACTACAAAAAGCTTTCCTATCTGGTGAGTCAGATTTAACGATTGAGTTGAATATTTATAAAACTTGCTTTAACAATCAAATTTATTTTTATATAGGAAAAGCGCTCGATGAAAATAATATTAACTATTACAACTCTGAAAGATTTGAAATTTGTTGTGAAGTTTTAGCTTTTAATTTAATTGATAAGCTAGTGTACGGATCGCTTGGTTTTTTTGATCCTCCAAACCTAAATATTAAGAAACCTTTAAACCTCCTATTTTATGGTGGATCACTTAATTTAGAAGAACTGGATATATTAAATTTTACAAATATGAACTATGAAACTAGAGAGATAATAATTCTAAAGGGAGTTTCCTCAACTACAACAACCTCATCACCGACCAACTACACTCAAGTACCTGAGGACAAGAAAGCACCTTATTTTATATTTAAAGAATGTAAAACTTTATATTCAGCACCCAGTGATGAAAGCTGGGATGTAAGTTTTTTAATAACAGCTGAAAACTCAGCTGTAAATATTTTATATTATGAAATTATTCTTGATGGAATATTGGTTGGCAGTAACACGCTTGATTTATATATAGAAAATTATAATTCTAGAGAAATTTCATTTACTTTGAATAATATAACAGGACTTAAAACAGCCAGTTCTATATTTATAAAGGCTGAAGTCTATACAGTTGACGGGATCAAAGTATCAAGAGGATGTAGAAGTTTATTTTCAGAAAATAATTCTTCAGACTCAAACTCATCCTCAACAACCACAACTACTACAGTTCCCGACACAACAACCACAACTATCCTTGATAATGTTAAACCAGTATTTGATAAACTTTTAACTTCAAACAATATTACAACCACGAAGGCAGATTTAACTTGGCAAGCAATTGATAATGTTGGAATTGTAAAATATGTTTTAAGAGAAGGATCTTTTATTGTTTACGAAGGTTTGAATACCTTAAAAGAATTAGAAGGTTTAAAACCTAATAAATCATATACATTTACTCTTGACGCTTATGATAAAGCAGGAAATATTCCCACTTCTTCAGTTTCTTTTAAGACACTTGAGCAACCAACAACAACGACTACATCAACAACAACGACTACAACTACCACATCAACAACAACGACTACAACTACCACATCAACAACAACGACTACAACTACCACATCAACAACAACGACTACAGTTCCACCAGCTCAGTACCCCCAGTTAACAAGCTTTAGCATTAGTGGGCCGGCAGAGTCAGCTTATGGAGATAATATACAATATACTTATACTTTTACGATTGATCCTGCTGGACAGGCATTAGACAATAATTATCTCAGATTTACATTTGCAAGAGTCGGAACAGATTCTGGTCTTATTGGATGTATTAACTCTACTCTTACGTCTAAAAGTAGTTCTATATTTTCGGGTTCTGGAACATGTACAGTTAATTGGAGTGAAAATACAAATGTAAATACAAATTTCAGACTTTATAAGGTCTTAATTCGGCTGAGCAATTCAAATTTGTATACTCAATATGAAAACACAGGGTATGTTTATGAAAATATTTCTAGCCAAAACAATACGAAAAGATATCAACATAACTTTTTTGACACATCTGTGCTTACTGTCGTAACTAATTAAATTTAATTTTTAGTGTAAAATGTAGCAAATACAACTTACGAAACTAAGGATTCCTCAACAGCTAACCAAGACAACATAGCACATCGAACTTTTGAAGGATTATTATCAAGAAACTTTAATAATTTAGATTGTTCAGAGAGTGCATTAACGTTTAAGCTTTCTTGTTCAAATAGGCTTTTAAATTCTTTTATTTTAAGAGCAACATCTTCAATAGAGTTATTAAAAAATTCTTCACTAAATATTGACATAGAAGCTTGGCTTACAGCACACCCCTGTCCACTAGTTTTTATTTCTTTTACAACATCATTTTCAATTAAAAGATCTATTTTTACAACATCGCCACAGACAGGATTATTAGAGTTTGCAGAAATTGTTGGATGTTCGATTTCACCTCTATTTTTTGGTGATTTTACGTGATCTAATAATATTTCTCGTAATAAAGTTTCCATGTTCTTCTTAAATTTTATAGCAATTTTTACACTTTAGTGTCTCTACACAACCTTATAATATGTTGTATGGATATCAACCAAAAGCTTAAAAACCAAATAATTGATCAAGAAGATAAAGCAATTATTGATAAATTAAGTAAAGAACGCGGTTTAGATTCAGAAAAATTGTATTCCATGATTGAAGAAGAGCTGTTACATCAGGGAATGGCACGACGAGTAGGGATTATTTCAAAACTTCATAATCTCATTAGGCAGAATAAAAAATGATAATAAATTCTATAAAAATTAAAAACTTTCAAACCTATTTTGGAGATGTTGAATTTGAGTTTGATAAGCCTTCAAGTAAAAAAAATGTTGTTTTAATTGGTGGTCTCAATGGTGCAGGTAAGACCTCTTTTTTCTCAAGCATTGTTCTAGGTTTGTTTGGTAAAAATGCACAAGGAATTATTTTTGAGCGTTCAACTGGAGAAAATATAGATGATTCTTATGAGTCTTATTTAAACGAAGTATTTAGTAATGAAGCAAAAAAAACAAATGATATTGAAATGGAGATTTCGATATCGTTAACTCACGAAAAAAAAGATATCAAAATTGTTAGAAAGTGGTGGTTTGATAATTCTATTGATGAAATACTTGAGATCTACACAGAACAAGATGGCACGGTTGTTCCATTAGAGATTCCACAAGAAGATGTTGAGAGAAATGAATATTACGAAGCTTATATTCAATCTATCATCCCCTCACAAGTTGGTCGATTTTTCTTCTTTGACGGTGAGGAAATTAAAGCAATAGCAAAGCAAAACCCTGAACAAGCTGTCATTAATGGTATTAACGCACTTCTTGGTTTTGATGTCTTGGAACAACTGGTTGTTGATCTCGAAACACTAAAAAGAAATTTAAGAAAAAGAACTTCCCGGTGCAGCAAATTCTGGGTTACTTACAAACTATGAGGAACTGGAAAAACTAGAAACTACTTTGAACTCAGCAGAGGAAGAAAAGAAACTTTGTGTTGAAGATATTGAAGGAATGCATGTTTATTTAGAGGAACTTGAAAAAGATATTTCAGAAGCATTTAAAGGTAGAGATGTTGATAATAGAAATGAAATCTTAGATAAAATTTTTAACCTTGATAAAGAATTAAGTGCCGTAGAAAATGAACTACAGACACTAGTTGGTGAAGTGCTTACCCTTGCACTTCCATCAGAACTCATAACTGAAACAGAGAAAAAACTTAATAAAGAAATTAATACATTAAAAAAACAAGACCAATCTGCAGTAATTAGTTCGTTAAAAAATAAATTCAATAAACAACTTATTAAAAACTTGTCTTCTGACATACAAGACAAAGAAAAAGTAATTAAAGAGATTACAAATGCTGCTGAACTGACATGGGAGGAAATAAACTCAAATTCAACAACTAAAACCTCTCTAATGAGCAACTATTTCTCAGATGACCAAATTAAAACAGCCTTTACTCACATACAAGATATAAAAGCTACAACAAATAGAGAGATTGCAAGATTAGTAGGAAAACAGGATGCTCTTCAGAAAGAAAAGTCAAAACTACTTTCTATGCAACAGTTGTTTGATTCAGGTAGATACGCACAAGATATATTAGATAAAAAATCTAATACACTTGGTCAACTCTCTACTAACCAGCATGAACTTGAAAGGGTTGAAGCTGAAATTATGGTCTTAAACCAAGAAATTACAAATATTAAAAATACAATAGATAGATTAGAGTCTTCTCTTGAGATCTCAAAAGATATCCAGAAAGAGCTTGAAGAAGTTGAGAGCTATCAATCATTGATTAAAGAATTTATGAATGAAGCAAGAGGTAGAAGAGCCAATCTTTTAAGCAAAAAAACATCTGACGTTATTAAAAAGCTTGCTCACAAAGAAGACTTAATTAGCAAAGTTAAAATCGATGAAAAGACTTACTCGATTAATCTCTTAGACTCAAAAAATAATATTGTCTCAAGAATGTCAGCTGGTGAGAGTGAAATTTTTGCTCTTTCATTACTTCAGGCACTAGGTGAGGTTTCAAACAGAAGGTTACCAGTTGTTATTGACACACCTCTTGGACGATTGGATTACAGCCACAGAAAGTCTATAGTTTCGAATTATTTCCATAATGTCAGCGAACAGGTATTTATTCTCTCTACTGATACAGAAATTGACCAAAGTCTTTATAGACGAATTAGAGCCATTTATAAATCAAACATTCTTAATTAAATCAAATAAAGACAAGTCATCATCAGTTTTTCCAGATAAGTATTTTGAATTTACAAAGGTTACCCAATGAACGGACAATTACTTGAAGAGATCAATACAACAATGTTCACTTCCTCAAAACAAGGAAAAGAACTTGTTACAGAACTAACACGAAAATCAGGTTTTAGTTCAGAGAATATAATTTCACGGTTGGCTATATCTCGGTCATTACAAGAAGATATTGATTTCAAACATGAATATGCATCTGATCCTAGAGGAAAACAAATTCGTGGAAAAACTTTATTAGGTAAAAAAGAGACAGCGTTAGTACTTTTGGCAATGTTGATAGTTAACTCAGGAGAGGCATTAGAGAATGAAGAAATCAAACAAAAAATTAGATTGCATTGGGAGCGAGGTCTTCGACTTTTAAAACAAGATTCTAAAGAGAAAGAAATGAAAACACTATTTCTTGAGTATGCAAAAGAAGCTGCATTGAATTCGGAACTTGTTCAAACTGGGTTGGGCTCTCCGCAAGCAAAATTAAAAGAAAGTTTTGTTGGCCAACAAGTACTTAAAAATGAACTCTTGTCTAAACAAGAAGAAATTATTGAAGACCAAGATAGTTTTGCTGAAGTCTTATCTCTTATAAGCGGTGAGGGAACAGGTAAAACTCATATTATTAATGAGTTTGGAAATGCTCTTGGATTAGAAGTCATTGTGTTAGAAAAAGATGATTTTAAAAATGCAACAACACTTCTTGCAAACCTTAAATCAAAATTACAACAAAAAGGTGTTCTCTTTGAAGAAAACACAAATACTCTCTCTTTACCAAAGATAATTCTCTCTATTGAAAATATGAATACATTTACCACAAAAGAGGTAGAACTTGTAAAACAATTAAAGCCTATGAAAACCTCAACAACGCTTTCAGGGGGTGCAAAACTTAATTTTAAGAATGGTGTTTTATTTATTTCTTCTTCTGAAGCAGTTGATTGGGCTCAAATGTATTATTTTGAACCGTATTCAAGATCGGAGATCACACAAATCATTAGAAGAAATGTTCAGGGAGGCACTGAAGAAGTAAGGAAATTTATTGCACTATCAGGAAGACTTAACCCGAAATTGTCTATTGAGAAAATGAAAGAGGCAATTGCTTATGCAAAAAATTTAGAGACACCAAAACCACTTTCTGAAGCGGTAATTTTTGAACTCATGGATGATGTTTGGGAGACTAACAAAGTTGGTTTGTCTAAAGCAGATATTGAATTATTAAAACAAATTGAAAACGGCGCGTTGCCCAGTGTCATATTAGAGGATGAAGCAGATATGAACTTCTTTATTGGACAGAGATTTTTAACTGTACAATCTGGAAATATTGAAGTAGCTTATGAGAGAATTAGAAGAATATTAGAAGCTGAGAAATTAAAGGATGCAGATGGAGACAATTAGTCAAGAAACAAGAATGATCTCAGAGAAAGAGTTTCAACACGTCGCAAAAGATGCACAAATTTTAGGAAATGAAACAAAAGAAGAGATTAAAAATAGATATATGGGTAGTGACACCCGTCCATGGATTGTCGCTTACTCTGGCGGAAAAGACTCAACTTTACTCACACAATTAGTTTTTGAAGCAATTAAAGAGGTACCCCCTTCAAAAAGAAATAGAAAAGTATATGTCTTGTCTTCTAACACTTTAGTAGAAACCCCTCATGTTATAGATTTAGTGAGAAAAAGTATTGACCAGATGAACGCCTCTTCTGCTTCACTTAATCTGCCAATTGAAACACATTTAGTAGAACCTGATTTACGAGATACATTTTGGGTAAGAGTTGTTGGTTATGGGTACCCGCCACCAAGTCGATTATTTCGATGGTGTACTGATCGTATGAAAATAAAACCATCCAATCGTTTTATATTAGATAAAGTATCAGAACATGGTGAAGTCATTTTATTAATGGGTGCTCGTTCTGAGGAATCGGTAGCAAGAGCTAAGTCATTAGAAAAACACAAGCTTATTGATGTTTACAATAAACATACATCGCTACCCAACTCTTATGTCTGGGCTCCAATTAAACATTTCTCACTTTGGGCTGTATGGGCATATTTAATTAATAACCCATCTCCTTGGGGCGGTGATAATTACTATTTAAGAGAAATGTACAAAACAGCCGGTGGCCTTGATGGTGAGTGTGGAGTTGTTTTTGATGAAACTACAGAGCCATGTGGTAATTCAAGATTTGGTTGTTATACATGTACAGTTGTAGAGAAAGATCGTTCTTTAGAGGGTTTTGTTGAACTTGGTGATGAACATTTCAGACCACTTCTCGAATTACGAGACTGGTTAATTGATCTTAGAGAAGATCCTGAAGGGTATTTTGATGAGGATGGTGTCTATCACGGTAAATATAGATCATCAACAAGAAGAAATGGTCAGCCTGGTAAAGGCCCTCTAACATTAGAGACAAGAGAAGAAGTTTTAAAGAGATTAAAAGATGTTCAGTTAAATCTCGGAGAAGAGATTGTTTCAACAGAAGAAGAAAAATTAATTAAGGAAATTTGGCATAACGACACAATTGATAATTAAAAAATTTTTTTAATTAACCGGAAATTTCTAAAAACTTCGGACATAAGGTTATATAAGGGAAAAAGCCAGGAAGTTGCGCTTTAATACGGAGTAAAAACTGAACTAACCGTAGCCCACTTAACGTACAAGTACTCCTTGTACAGGATGAAAAAATTACAATTTATTTGGTTAGAGCATTGCTTTCAACATCTCCTTTCATGTGCTGCTAACCTCTCACCAGAGAGAGAGTGTCTCCTTTCGTTCATCCTCTCTCTGGTGAAAATTTTAGAATTAAATGGTATAAATTAGTTATGAGCTCAAAATTTAATCTTAAAAGAAACACCGGAGTCAACTGTCCTAATTGTATTAAAGGTTTTATTGTTGACCAAAGGGCATATTCAGTTGCTAAAGATATACCATTATGGATCTGCAGCAATTCTTTATCTGACTGTACATATACAGAAAAGTACGGAAAGAAATGGCAATGGGCTAGTTGGGAATGGGAAATTCCATATTTTATTCTTATTAACGAGAGTCAAGAAACTAAACGTGAAAGAGAAAATTATGAAAATAATATAAAACTTTCCAATAAAGCTATGAAAAAAAGAGTAAATTTGAGGAAAAAATTATTAAAGGAATCAAGTTCTGTAGAGTATGTGGTTCTCGTTCTTGCCAAAAAATAAATAATTGTATGTAGACCGGAAATTTCTAAAAACTTCGGACATAAGGTTATATAAGGGAAAAAGCCAGGAAGTTGCGCTTTAATACGGAGTAAAAACTGAACTAACCGTAGCCCACTTAACGTACAAGTACTCCTTGTACAGGATGAGTAATAATTTTTATGGATGGTCTTTAGATATCGAAGACTGGATTAATTTAAGAAACACTTTAAAATCAATGAATTTAGATTGGAAAACTACACCTTTAAAGAAATCTAGAGAGGATGCCATTCCTCAAACTTGCGGTATTTATTTAATAACTGGTTCTATTCCATTTGATGTAAATCAAGATTATTTTGACTTTAAAACACCATTATATGTTGGAATTTCAGCAAAAAATTTGAAAAAGATTTGCAAGCCATTGTAAAGGAGAGTTAGGAGGAGTTAGAAAACTTGTAAGAACATGGTTGCCAGCTGATTTAGATTTTCTCTATGCCTCAGTTGATAAAGTGATTGATCACAGGAGTATTGAGACACTAATTTATGATTTAGAAACAGAGTGAATGAATGCTTTTGGCACACCAGCAAATTTAAGGTACCAAAAAACATCCTATTTGAAGGAAGGAGTTTAAGTGATTATATTTAAAAAAGAGATAGAAAGGAATCATGATGAGTGATCTATATCCAGGAATCAAAGCCGTAATGGGTGAAGAAGATAGTCAAATTGTTTATTACATGGTCAAAATGAAAGCTAAAGATGTGGCTATGAAAATGGTCACTAGTGGTGAAGTTGATAAGGAACAAAGTAAATTAGTTGACAAAATGGTTCAAAGAGCAATACGTGCAAATCGTGCTACGGGTGCAATTGCACAATACCTTTCTAATGCACATGAAAATGGAGAAAGATTCATGGGTAGCTTTGTAGTAGCTACATTTGGCGGAAGTCCCAAATGGATTGAAGTTCCATTAGATAAATCAGCACCTGAGTATGAATTTTTTAAATCAGATATTGGTGATTTTGGATTACTTAAGTTTGATGGAGAGCAACAATATTTTGTACTTGATGGGCAACATCGATTAACAGGTTTGAGGCATATTTTTGGACAAGATCCAGAACTTGCAAAAGGAAAAAGACCTATCAAACCACCACCAAACCTACACAATGATGAGTTAAGTGTTTTAGTAATAAGCGATGAAGACCCTTCTTCGCAAAAGAAGTCTTTAGAAGAATCTGCATTTAGAAGAAGGCTACGAAGAATTTTCACAGTCTTAAATCGACATGCAAAGCAAACAACGCTAGTTGAGAACATTTCTATGGATGAAGATGATATTGCTGCAATTCACACAAGAAGATTATTAAATCAAATTGATTTATTTGAATGGAGTGGAAAAAAAAAAGAGGATACACCTGTAGTTGATACTGAAAAAGCACAGATGAAAGAGGGTACGGGTTATTTAACTACGATTGCAACTATTTATGAAATTAATCGTATTTTTATTAAGTCAATCTACAATCACTCAGACTCATTCTTCGATTTTTCTCCTGGTGAACAAATTGTCGATGAATATTTTGAAACTATTTATGAAATTTGGACCTTATTAATCAAATCAGTGGATGGTTGGGAAGATGCTGAGAGAGGTAAAATGCGTAATCATACACCTCCTGAAGAAAGAGGCAATGATGGTTCTATGGATCACCTTTTATTTTGGCCAGTTGGTCAGTTAGGTTTAGCTCTTTATATAGCTGAAGTAATCGAGAAAGGAATGAAACAAGAAGATGAATTCTCTATGAAGTTTGTTAAAAATGCATTAAAAAATATTAACAAAATAGATTGGGATTTATTTTCAGGTCCGTGGTATGGCTATACGCTTCATAAAGTCTCTAAATCTGACAGACAAGATAGAGTAGCAAGATTTCAAAAAGAACCTGAGGTTTCATATAAGATGTTCAGTTCTGGAAAGTCTCCATATTATATTTCTGATATGATCAGCTTTCTTAAAGGTGAATTTGCTACTGATAAAAAATCTACCGAATTATTTAGAGATGAATGGGAAGGCAAACTGAGAATTTACGGAAATACACCTGAACTTATTGATAAATTATGGAAGCAAACTATATCAACTAGAAAAAAGATTACTGGGTCTTAATATACTCATAAAAAGTTAAGAATGGCAGTTGTAGCTTTATGCTAAGAAAATATCAAGAACAAGGTATACAGTGGCTAATTAATCAGAAAGTCGGTATTTTGGCTGATGATATGGGTCTTGGAAAAACTGTACAAACCATCAAAGCTATGGAATATCTTTTTGAAAGAAAAGAAATTTCAAATTGTATTATTGTTACACCTCTTTCACTTCAAAAAAATTGGGAAAACGAGTTAGATAAATGGTCTCCTAATCTTAAGTATGAGAGACTAACGTCTACAAACAGTACAAATACTGCAATTTTAAAAATTTTAGCTTCCGCAGATATCATTATCACTAATTATGAAAATTTAAGAAACACTACCGATTATTTTAGAAATCTAAATTTTGATTTAATGGTTGCTGACGAAGTCCATAAAATTAGGAAATCTAGCTCTCAAATTTCAAAAGCTATT
This sequence comes from Candidatus Actinomarina sp., assembly GCA_038142145.1. GTDB lineage: Bacteria > Actinomycetota > Acidimicrobiia > Actinomarinales > Actinomarinaceae > Actinomarina. Next base: position 40,562 of record JAYQJM010000003.1, read on the forward strand.
TTTGAATTTAAAAAGAAAAGATTCTGGGGTCTCACAGGAACTCCGATTGAAAATAATGTTGAAGACTTACTTAATCTTCTTAGTCACTTGACTGGTAGAGCTATCGACTCATCTGATAAGAACAGAAGCCCGTTATACCTTTTAGAAACTGTAAAGCCATTTATTCTTAGAAGGCTTAAATCTCAAGTTCTTGATGAACTTCCAAGTGTTTCAGAAATAGCATATCCGGTTGAACTTTCACCTGATCAACATAAAGAATATTCTGAAACTTGGAGTAAAGACATGAAATCGCTAAAAAAAGAAGGCAGTCATTTTGCTGTTCTTTCTAAGTTGAGAAAAATTTGTGACGGAGATAAAAGTTTCGAAAAACAATGCGAAGGTAAAAGCAACTACCCAATTGATAAAGAACATACAAGATAATGGAGAGAAAGTAATTATATTTTCTTACTATTTAGATCCTTTGCATGCATTAGAAAGCTCATTGATAAAGTCAAAAATTCCTTATACACGTTTTTTTGATATAAATAACGAATCGAGAGAGTATAGTGTTGAATTATTTAAGAGTGATCCTGAGGTTGTAGCTTTTATAGCATCTTCAAGAATTGCATCAGAGGGTTTAACTTTGACTGAAGCAAATAATGTTATATTTTTAAATCGCTGGTGGAACCCCTCATCAAACTCTCAAGCGAGAGATAGAGTTGTTAGAATAGGACAAGAGAAACCAGTAACAATACATAACTTGTATTGTATTGATACTTTTGAGGAGAGAGTTACTGAAATATTAACTACTAAAAGCGACATTTATTCAAAAGTTACAGACGGCTTAGTTGATGACCTCAGTGATTTGACAGATGAGATATTAAATGAAAAACAGTGATAATGAAGCTCTAGATTTAGATAGTTTTTTAAAAATTTCTTCAGGTAATTATCTGGTATTTTTGGTCACAACACCCTGATTTAACCGTTAAAGAAGTAACTGGAATTAATATAAATTACAAAATTAAATCTAAAGATGTTGAATTGGTACAAGAAGGCCAATCTCATGGTATTTTTCCGCTCAAGAACTTGTTGGTTCAGCTAAAAAAAATGGTATGGATGTAATTGAATTAAACAATTCTTCCGGTAGCTACACAAAAGTAATGGTTGCTAGATTTAGTTCCTTTAAAGAGCTATACGTATCTCAGATTGGTCTATTTTCAAAAAAAAGGCCCTGGATAGTGTGCTCAAACGATAACAAGACTGTTGGTTTGAAGATCGTTCAGGATGGATACCCAAGAAGTAGAGATAGAGTTAATGATGGAGACTTAAGAAACGAAAAAGAATTGCTTCACAGAAATCATTTAGACGAACACAGATGTGCCCTTAAAGCTGATGGAAGGGTTTTAAAAAAAATATAGAAAATCAATCAAAGTAGAGCCAAAAAATTTTATATGTAAAGAAATTAATTCCGAGTTTATAAGTGAGTTGTTGAATGAATAACGAATCAGAAAACTTCATAGTTTTGCCATATGTAGAGATAATAAAGGGATATTCAGTATCAGAACTAACAGAAGACATCAATTTATTACTAACACCTGAATCAAAAATTTTTCAAACAGCTATACACATATGTCAATTAATTTCACTTAGCAAAAGAAAGTTTACAACAGATGAGTACATTGAATATAAAGATCAAACGCATTCAAATTATATGTTGGGAACCACACATGTTACAAATGGAGCCATGGCAATATTTTCTGTTGTTTCTGCTGCAGGTTTATTCAAAATAGAAACTGAGGATAATATAACAATATTTGAATTTAAGAGAATTCTTGATGTATTGTCCGTTGATGATAATGTAGATGGTCAAGTTGGGAGTTATGTAAGAAAATTTACTGAGAGAGCGTTAATTAAAAATTTTAGAAAAACGGGACAAGTGCAAGTAACTGAACGACTAAGAGAACGTTTTGTTAAATGTACAAAAGAAGATCCTCTTGTCTTAGAAAAAAGTCATTTCTCAGTAAAAAATAAATCTTTTTGTGAAGAGACTTACAACACTTTAATCTATCAAAGTTTAAAAAATGAAGAAAGAGAAGATAAGATTTACAGAGATGTTGTACATTCAGTGCCATTGAGACCTGGAAATATTTCAGTAATCTCCACTCCGATTTTAAAACAGTTGCTAATAGATGTTGCATGTATTGTCGATAGGGTTGATTTCAATTTATTATTTTTAGAGTTTTCAAAAAGAATTCAAGATTGGCTTTTGAATACTCCTTTGAGTTATGATTTAAATTTAGGTGATGAAAATTCAGATGATAAAGAAGAGTTTAGACTCCAGGATGTATTGTCAGATAATGGTCCTGTAGAAGACAGTTTTCGACAAATTGTCATTGAAAACGAAGCTTCTGATATGCTTGACTTATTTGATTCAGAAGAATTATTTTTATTAAACAAATTCTTGAAAAATAAAACAATCGAAGAGATTCTTCCAATGGTTAATACTAAAAATCAGCAACTGCTGAAAAAATTAAAAAAGTTAAACAAAAATTAGGTGATGTATTAGTTAAACGTATATCTAATTTGAACACTATGAATGACATTGAAAACGACTATGAAATGCATGAATTAATGGTTGCGTTTACAGATGAAATGAAATATTTAAGATTGAGGCCGGAAAATGTTTAAAACTTCGGACATAAGGTAATAAAGGTTATAAGAATGAAGAAAAATGATTTATGGAGCTTGAAGAATTTAGACAGTTATTTTGATCCTAAAATCGGTATAGTCTATCAAGATTTTGGCGATGATGCTTTTGAAATAATCTTATGCTCTACAGATATTGATCATATGAGTGAAGAGGATATTGTTATTCCAATAGAAGATTCTGACCTACAATATTCTATAGTTGCACATACAGATATGATTTTTCCAATATTAAAAAGTGACAACAAGTTAAATAAAAAATTGGACAAGTATCTGATTTAGCAATAAAACAAATTGGACTACTTAGAAGAGATATAAGAAATTCAGATAGTACTGAATTAAAATTTAAAGTAGGCGGACCAATTTTCTATAGAATCGATAAACGCTTTTTATATGAAATTAAATAATTTAGAATTTGTAAATTATTATTCAGAAAAAAAGTTTTCAAAAAATCCTTTTAGATATTCCTGATAATGTTGTTCCTTTCATTACTTTTAAATCCGAAAATAATTTATTTGAAGAAATGCAGGCTTTGAAAGGAAGAGAAAAAGCAGATTTAGTTGCTAGACAATTTTTAGCTCTTAAAGATAGAAATATTAAATATGAAAATTATTTTCATCAAGTTCAAGATGGAGAGTTTACAACTGTAAGTTTTGATTTTGAAATGATGGAAAGAGATATTAATAAGGTACTAGTAGCATGAGTTTTTATGAAGAAATATTCGGAGATGAACATTATGGAATTACAAATGTTCGACTTTCAAATTTTAAATCAATAAAGCAAACAAAAGACCCACAAGAAATAAAACTAGCACCCTTAACTTTACTTTGTGGTGAAAATTCATCTGGAAAATCTTCTTTACTTCATTCAATACTATTGCTGACTCAAGCTATTTCTTCGAATAAGGAGTCAAATGATACATTTCCTCTTAATGGTAATTTGATAAAGCTAAACGAATTTAAAAATATATTACATCACAATGACTTGTTAAATGACAGCGAGTTTGGCGAGTATATCGATAATGTTTTTAAGTCAAGTATGGATTTAGGAGTCGATATAGTGTCTTTACACCTTTCTGATAGTTTTGTTGATACTCAAATTAAACTCGATACCAATTTAGTAGCTGACATTGACATTAGTAGTTCAGAGCAAGGTGCAGAATTTAATGGAATACGACCATTTCCGGTCAATGAGAACACAACTATTCAGTTGAACAGCACTTCAGATACAAACATTAAATCTATTTCAGAAATGAATTTTTCAAAACTACCAATTGAACAAAATATCATAGTTTTTGATTCTAGTAATGATGGTATTATCAAACAGTTTCCAAATTATAAGTGGAATTGTAAATATCAATCAAAAGTTACAAAACCAAAATTAAATACGAAAAATATAGAAGAAACTTTTAAAAGGTGTTGAATTTAATTCAGGTGTCCCTTCAAAAGTTTCAAAAAGAAAAAACTTAATTGACTATCTAGCTGAAAGATCAACAGACCATGTTCGAGAAATATTTCAGGACACAGAGTTTGTTAGAGATCATTTATATGAATGGCTGAATAATGGTTTTATAAACGATGAGTTAGACAGTATTGATAAGGATTTCATTAAAGAAAACGATGAAATCAGAGCAGTTATCGTAAATCAATTTGTGGAGCAATTCGATGTATTATATGAAACTGATTTGAAAGATTTTAATTTTAATATACCACCAGGTTCTTTCACTTTACGACGTAATACACAACCATGGGCAGGTGCAGAATATAGAAATTATTATAAAAACTTTAAGCAGCTAGGTACTGATTTAGTCAAATCAGCAACAAATAGTGGCCCTCGAGAGTATTCAGAATTATTTGAGTTTATCTTATACGATATCGGTCTAGAAATTGCGTCAAACTTAATTCTTGAGAGACGAGCAAACAATGATGGCTTAAGTGGCGATGATGATATTGATATTGAAGAAATCGCTGAAGAATTAAAGCAAGATGTCTTTATTGTATTTGAATCTATAGTAGATACAAAGTTTTATATTGAACTTGAAAATAGGCTTTATTCAAAATTTGAGAAATTTTACAAAAGTGATGAAGATTTATATTATGTTAATGAAAATGACAGCTCAGAAAATGAAGTTGATATTAATTCAATTTTAAATTATCTAAGAGAAGTTACAAAATTAATCAAATATGTAGGCCCACTCAGAATGCTTGAGAATGATGAACCAAGGGTTGAAAATTTTGAAACTAATATTCCTATGGGGTTAAAAGGTGAGTATTTTTTTAATTATTATGAAAGTAAAAAAGATCAAAAACTGCAAGAGTTTAAAAATTATTTTTTAACGGTAGATGCTTTAACTGGCAAAGAAGAAATTCAAGATCAAGAAGAAATAACTGTTGCCGAAAAATTTAACGAAGTTTTAAATTTTTTCGAAATAGCTGAGAGCTTCTTTACTGAATACAATCATGAAAATGACAGTATTGTTGGGTACATAAAACCTATAGGATTAAATAAAAATATAAAAATGACTGAATTGGGTGTAGGCTTTAGCCAGTTAGCTCCAATTATACTTTTGTGCATAACAGCGAGTCCTGGTACGACAATTCTACTGGAACAACCCGAACTACACTTACATCCAAAAGTCCAACAAAAATTTGCAGATTTTATCATTGAAATGACTGAAAAAAATAAACTACAAATTATTTTAGAAACTCATTCCGATCATACACTTAATAGGATAAGAAGAAGAATTGCACAAGCTAAGCTTGAAAAAAATGATTCATCATTATTTAAAAACTGTTCAATTTTATTTGCTGAAAGAGAGAATGGAATTACAGAATTTAGAAAAGCAAATTTAACAAACAGCGGTACTTATGACTTAACCGATTTTCCAAAAGGATTTTTTGATCAAGGCGCTGAAGATGCATTTTTTATTCTCAAAGCTTCAATGGAAGAAGATAATGTCTGAAAAATTTAATAAAGATAGACAAGGTTATCGGTGGAGTGCAGATGAGAACAAATATTTACTGGAACTTTGGTATGATCACGAGCCTATTTCAGAAATCGCTGATACGCTAGATAGAAGTGAGTTTGATATTATCTGTCAACTTACTTGGAAAGCAGAAGTAACACTTTCTCGAATACTTTCCGAAATTATTGAAAACAAACCTTTAGTAGAGCAAGTTAAAACTTTCTACTTGGCTGATTATCAAATCTTGTAGATATAGATGTAGATGAAAAACAATTTATTCAAGCGCAAAAAAGAGAGAAAAAGAAAGGGCTTTGAAAAGAGAAAAAGTATCTAACTTAATTAGAGAAATCGAGATCAAAGACATCTCATCTGCAAAATCAGGATTGGAAGAACTTGTAGTTAAAGTTTTCTACACTTAATATGAAAACACTTTCACTTTTAGAAATTAAAGAAAGGCTTGTTTGGATCAAGGTCTTGCATTACTCTTTCCAATTGTTGAATATGATGTATTGTTTTCTGTCTATCCAGTTGATGGGTCAAAGAAAAAAACTTATGAACAAGTTTCAAATGAATTAGATATTCCAAAGCATCAAGTTGCAACATTTACTAGAAATGCATTAAAACGCTTAATAATGATGATTTCATTATTGGGGAGGATAGAAGCAAATATACACCTTGGATTGGTATGAATAAATTTACTTATGCAAATATGACTTTAGATAATCCAAAAATAGTTTTCCTGAAGTGAGTTTAAATTATGAAAATATTCCAAAAATTTTAAATTTAGTTGATGATTTTGAAATTTCAAACCAAGAAGTTAAAACACTTCACGATGCAAATATTTTTTGCTTAGGTAATTTGCTAGACTACGAATATGAAGATCTAAGATTTGAATTAATGCTAGATTCTGCAGTTGCAAGAAAAAGTTTACTCAATTAAAGAATCATATTTAAAAGGAGAAGAAGATGCTCGAAGAATTTAAAGATAATAAAAATTTAGTTAGAATGTCTCCATTTCTGGTTGCTACTGCAATGGGTAAGGCAGATGGAATTTTTCTAGAGGAAGAAAAAGTATTTGAATTATCTCATTTTGAAGAATTTTCACTTCATTCGGATGAATTCACTTCTGCAGGTGACTTGTTTCTAGATCTAGAAAATGATGATTTTCATCATATATGGGAGCTAGAAGTAGAAGAAATTATAGCTGCATTAAAAAGAGCTACCAGTTGCTGCCAGAATTATTTTGGGCCTTGAAGCAGATCATCTTGTTGAGATGCTAGAAGCAGTTGTCTTACAGGTAGCTAGATCTGATGGAGAAGTTCATGACCTAGAGATAGCTGTAGCAGGTCAACTAGAAGCAATTTTTGATTCAATTCGTGATAATTCGAATAAGATCAAAGAAAGTAATTTTGAAGAATCTGAATACAATATATCCGATCTTGACGATCATGAAATAGAGAATGCTATTAACGAATATAATAAGGATCAACAAGATTAATTTTATTAAACCGAAATTTCTAAAAACTTCGGACATAAGGTTATATAAGGGAAAAAGCCAGGAAGTTGCGCTTTAATACGGAGTAAAAACTGAACTAACCGTAGCCCACTTAACGTACAAGTACTCCTTGTACAGGATGAAAGATAAATTTAACAAGTTAATAACAGCAGGGAACTTACGTCACATATCAAGTGAACCAATAGAGTCAAAATTTGACAGTATTTGTAGCGTTTGCAAGAAAAAGATTGTAAAAAAGTGAGTTGATTTCTCCTTATTTTGAAAATGACACAAATAAGTGGAGACATACCAGATGTTTGCAGCTGTTTTTTCTCGATCACTTTATCTATGAAGGAATTTGTAAAGTTTGTGATACAGAAATTGAAGTTTATGAATCTGGGTATTGGTCAAAGCATAACGGTGTCTGGTGTAATAAATGTGGTGAAAACTTATTTCCAGACTCTCACGTATCATTTTCTAGCTACCAAAAAGAAAATATTTTGAAGAATAAGAAACAAAGATTAGGGAGATAAGTTGAGTAGAGATTTTAAAATTTTTTCCGAATTAATAATAAAAATAGTAAAAAATATTCACAAAGAGTTAGGTCCAGGATTTACAGAGAGTGTATATCAAGGCGCTCTTGCAATAGAACTTCGTCGTTACAAAATTAACTATTTAAAAGAAATGAATTTTGAGATTTTTTATAGAAATCATGTAGCAGGTGAAGGCCGTTTAGATTTCTTTATAAATGATTCAAAATTACCCAAGTTTATAATCGAAACCAAAAGTACAAGAGCTTTATCTGATACAAATAGATCGCAAATAACTTCTTATTTATTATCAGCCCCACTCAACTCAAATGAAGATTTAAAGGATACAACTTTTGGTGTATTAATTAACTGGCCTGGAGCAACTGTTAATAATGAGGAAGCAGTTCTTGTTAATAATGATCAGAAGTTGAGTTCTATACAAGAAATAAAAAATCAGTATCACTATTACAAGTAGAAAGTATCTAACAATGGAAAAAGCACTACATTTATTACTTTCACTTTTGACAATCGTAGTTATTGTATTTTTAATCTCTTGTATAAGATTTATTTTGTTTATTTAAAATCAGGACAGATTTATCTAAAAAGAAATCCAAGACCTTCAATCATTGACAAGATGCTCTTTTATGAAAGAAACCCATTTTACTTGGAGAATAGGATTTGCATATTCGCTCTTAGGATATTCACAAGAACAAATGGATGAATTTAACAAAGCTCTTTATCAAGTGATTACAGCTGAAAAAAGAGAATGTTCTCTAAATCTAAAGTTGGACGTTTCAGATACTTAATTCGCCGAATCATACAAGGAAAAAAGCAGTTTTTCTCAGATAGAGAGATACTCTACAGCATTAACATCTCATGCAGTACTAAATGAATTAGAACCAAAAGATTCTTTAGAGTACATCATGTTTATTGAAATGGATAAATTTTTGAATTCAACTGTTCAAAGAATCAAAAGAGAACAAAATAATTTTCCACCTGAAAGACCGCCATTCTAATGGAGAGATTTAAAAAGAGATCTGGAAAGAAACAATTAAAAAACATCTTAGAAAATGGAATAGAAGACTTGGATGGTCTGTATGAAAAACATTACATTACTTGGTGATAGCATCATAGATAATAAATATTATGTACAACATGGCGAACTATCAGTTTTAGAACATCTAAGACAGATCTCTAATTATGAATTTACTCAGATTGCACGAGACGGCGATACAACACACGAGGTGCTTAACAATCAGCTTTCATCATGAAAATGCAGCTACTCATATAGTTATCTCTATAGGTGGAAATGATCTATTAAGTGAAATAAATTTTTTAAATCCAACTGCAATCGTGAATCAAATGGGTAATCTAAAATTTCTTAAAAAAATTTACTCTCCAGATTCACCAGAATATTTTGAAGAAAAATACGAAATTTGGGACTAAATAAAGAAATTTATGAATTAAAAAAAGAAGTTAATGTTTTGAACAAACAAATACTTTCGGAATCTCAAAAGAATACTAACAACAATGTTTTTAAGCTGGCACAAAATAAAATTTTTAAACCATTAGAACAACGCTTTGAGACCATTATCGAAAGCTATCTTTCTACAGGGCGAATCTCCTTTTACTAACTGTATACGAAGGTGATTTAGGAAGAACTGATGAATTTCGAGGAGTACTTGATTCATCTAAGATAATGGTCTCATCTTTTAATGATATTGTGTATAAAACTGCTAAAAAATATGGCGCGGATGTTTTAGAACTACGACATATTTTTACTTCTTCAGAAGACTACGCAAATCCTATTGAGCCATCCCATATTGGTGGAGAGAAACTTGCTAAAGCAATTACAGAATGGGTTGATGCAACATGAGTACGTATATAGCCAAGATCTCGATGTTGTTGGTTTGGAATTTAATATGGTCAGGAGTTGCTTTTGACCAACTCCAATTGACTTATGATATTTTACGTTTTAGGACAACAAAAAAGATGTAACAGCCATTGAAGGTTCTGCGTTTCAAGAGTACAACCAAGGCTATGTTGAATCTGACAATGTTAAGAAAAATAATGCAACATGTTTCAATAGTTCTCTTTGGGGTGAAGACGGTTAACGTTTGATTTTGATTATGAATCCTCAGACCTTTATGTTGAATACACAGGAAATTTAAAAATATAAAAGAAAAATTTGCACTTACTATTAAACAAGTTCCTAAAACACAACATAATGAAAGCAAGGGTTTCAATTATTTAAACTATAAAATTATTGGTTTTGAATTTAATGATGATGGTAAAGCAATTGTTCCTATTCGCTTAATGAAATCAAAGTTTGATAAAGATTATCCCTGTTGAACTTACTTTTGAAGCTTATGGAGGGTCATTACGAAAAGATCAACTTTGTAAGAAAATGCAAATTACAACACTTCATGTCAACAATTTTGATTCATACATACAACCACAAAGTTATTTTGCAAAAGACACATTATCAGATGTTAACATTCATAGATTTTCTAAGATCAAATCCTTTGAAGAAGAGTTAGAAGTACATAGATTTATTTTTTCAAAACAAGAATTAAATAAATTGAGCACCTCTCTTCCAGAGATTGATGAGTCAACAATTGCACTTCTTCATGCAAGCGTAGACAGTACAAAAGACGATTGGCCATGGATGGTAAGAGACTACATTTGGATTCCCCGTATAGAGGAAGAAATTGTTATGGGTCTTTATGGAGATGTTGAACTAGGTGATCTGCAACATATAGAGAGATTAATCAACACCCTTCGGGTGGTAGCTCCAACTCTTAAAATAAGTTATTCCACAAACACCGATTTAGTTACTCTTCCAATACATTTCAGCAAGTGTACAACAGAGTTTTCTGATCTTTTTTAATTACTGTGAAGGTAATGCTTGGGGTATTTACCACAATACAAATACTCCAGTACATGGTTGGATATGGGTTGATTCATATTTAACTCTAAAACACGACAAAGTGTTATGACACATGAAATTGGCCATGCTTTAGGTTTAGACCACAACCTATGTGCATCAAGCGTAATGAGTTATTCAGAATTCTCAGACATGAGCAGAATTTTTTCTCTCATGTTGACCTTATGCAACTAAAGGCAATTTACGATCCAGAACTTATAACTTATAAAGACATCATTACCAAACAAGATTTAATTCAACATTTTGATCTCTCTGAAGAAAAAGTTGAGCAGTATAAGGATGATATAGCGAGCGCTTGTCATAAATATCCAGGTAAATATGACTTTTTGATAGATATGCAAAAGGAAGAAAAGAAAGAAGACGGATGGAAGACGGAAAGTTAATCATAACTGTGGAATATACACAAAACAGAGCATTTGCTTTGAGAGATCTCAAGCAGGCAGCAAATTTCTGGAGGGGTATATCAGTCAAGTCATGGGTCATAAAGTGACCAATGTTGAGATTTGTACCTAATCCCACTCAAGAAGAAGATAAAAAAATAGATGGATAAAAAGGAGGTTATTATTTTTTTATTTCACATAAAAGTAAGAGCACTGCTCAAGTCGTTAACTGAATTCTCTCAGTTTGAGAATTTTAAAGAATACTTTGGTTATCGGTATCATGAAAAAGATCAGAAAGTTGAACTAACTTCTAGAATCAATTTCTCCCATAATGAAGATTCGTCTCACTGTGATTTCCAACCAAGCAGTAAAACTGTTGAGGTAGTTTCACCGCAATATCTAGCAATTGCATATGTTGTCTGTAAGGTGATGAACTTGTATTCAAAGTATGTAGACGAGGAAACAGTTGAGAATTTTGTGTATGAATTATTCGACCATGTCTCAATTCCCTATGAACTTACTACTACTGATGAGGTTTTGTCTTTTATTAAAAAACTTCTCATTTCTGCGGAAGTTTTAACTGGTTCTATTACAAGTGAGGAAGTATGACTTTCAGTGAACTTACCCCAAAAGAACAACAGTTTGTTCTGTTATGGAATGAGGGTTTAGCTCTTAAAGATATTGCATCTGAGTTAGAGGTGGATGTATCTACACTATTTCGCTGGAGACAAAAGCCTAACATTCAACTTATAATGAGCAATTTATCTCAAGAGAGATACCAGGATTCATTTCATAAAGAGATTCCATCATTATGGATAAAGTACGAACAAAAGTAGCTGAAGAGATTGAAAATATATCATTGAAAGATCTTGTATGGTTGTATCAAACTATGACTAAACATCAGCAATCTAAAGCTGGTCCATTTGCAAGAAATGAACAAGAGTTAATGCTTCAACAACAGGCTCAGTCCATAATGGGTTCGCAAGTTGAGGAATGGGTGCAAAGTTCTATAGAAAAGATGTTTAATGATGTTATGTTCCAGGAGGGGAATAAAATCGTGCAAAACCGTGCATTTTCGTGCGCGGTTTGTTATTTTTAAAAGTAAAGATATGAAAAATAAACTAAAAGGAACAATATTAGGGCTTGCTTATGCTGATGCATTAGGTGCTGGCTATGAGTTTTTTAAAGGAAAAAATAGGTGACGATGAATTATTTATCCAATGGTATAAAGATGCACCTGATAAAGGTATTCACACGTACAATGTTCTCTCTCAAACTGAAACATTCAAAAAGATAATTCTGATGAAACAAAAATTATGGAAAGAGTAGCGAAAGAGATTACTGATGTAAATCCTATGACAGCAGGAAATGGTGGTTTAATGAGAATTGCTGCTGGAGTCTTTTTGCTTAAACACATTAATACAACTGATGATTTTACGATTATGAATACTGCATCACAACCAGCAACGTACATCCTCATACTGATTCTGAAGCGTGTTGTAAGTTATTTTTATTTCTACTTAATGCAGTAATAAAAGAGAATAACGAGCACCATAACGGATTAAATTTAAACAGTGAGAAGTTTTAGAATATTTATTGATCATTGGCTAAAAAAAATTAGAGACTGGCAAGTATGGAAATGCAATTGCTCAGGCATTCGAAAGC
>JAYQJM010000004.1:0-43845 GCA_038142145.1 Candidatus Actinomarina sp.
ATATTTATTTTTGCCAACCACATTCTTGTAACAGAGGCATTATGTCGTCTTTAGATTCCTTGAGCCCACTTAAATCAACCTTGGGTTCCTGTTGGCTTGGATCAGGAACATTTAACCCTTTTTCTCTTAAGCATTTAGCTAGTTCAAGATTTTTCATCATATAATTTTGCTAGTTCATCCGGGTTTGTTGTGTTTGATTCAGAAAAAAGATCGTGTTTATTTACACAAAAATCACATCCTCCCAAAAAGTTGTGTTCTCTCATCTTTTGTATTGCTCATTTGATCAAGAGATGTTTTTAGATCTTGAACATCAAATGGAGGTACTATATTGTACCCATGTTCTTCATTTAGACATTGAGTTAAAACTATTGGGTAGTCTTCTTCAGTTACTATATTTGTTGTTGTTTCGTCGGACAAAGAAATAATGCCCTCGTTAGCCCATTAAAGAATAAGCTAACTATTTTAACACATTTAATTTAACACATCAATTCTGAGAATTTAATAAGAAAGTTTCTTCAATAAATTTATAGTTTTAACTTTTTTAAGGTCTTCTGTTGGCTGGAGTTGGTTTCATTGTTTTTTTTGATCATGTGAAAAGGAATTGCCTCACAAGAGCTTACCAATTCTCCAGTTTCTTTTAAAAAACATTCCCATTATCCAGGTCATACTCGAATTGCCTATCTCTTTAATTTTTGTACCAACCTCTACCACTTGGTCAAAATAAAGGGGTTTTATTGTACTGCACCAAAACCTGAACCGTGTGAGTCTTTGTTTGTATCTTCAATGTCTTTTAAATAGTCATAGTTTATATGTTTAAAAATAGCAGTAATTGCTTGGTCGAAAAATGCAACATGGTTTGCATTGTGCATAACACCTTGGGGATCTAGTTCACCAATACCTTACTGTTGCTTCCCAGAAAGCCTTAAAAATCTTGGTTTACCAGGCTTATTTTTGCCATCTATACAAAGATTTGGAGTTTTAGGTTCTATCCCACCAGTAAATCAATATGTTCTGAAACAATATTTGTTAAGGTATCACCAAGTGCACCAGAACCTGATAATTGAATATTTCCATGGCTATCTTTCTGACCAGCAAGTCCAGAGCCAGTTTCACTTGCATAAGTTTGTAAAAAATATTCCCCTTCAGCATTGTGAATACCTTCAGATACAGCAATCACGCATCGACCTAGTGCGTCATAGACTTCTTTTACTTCTTTCAAAAATACATCTATATCAAATACTTTTTCTGGTAAATATACAAGATGTGGTCCATCTTCTTCTGTAGCTTTTCCTAAAGTAGAAGCTGCAGTAAGCCACCCAGCATGACGACCCATAAGAACATTAATTTTTATACCTTTCAAACTTCTATTGTCAGCATCGTCACCTTGAAAAGCATGAGCAACAAATCGAGCTGCAGATCCATAGCCAGGACAGTGATCTGTTTCTTTTAAATCATTGTCTATTGTTTTTGGAATATGAAAAGCTTTCATATCGTAACCAATTTGGTTTGCACCTTCTGCAACTAGATTTGCAGTTTCTGCTGAATCATTACCACCTATATAGAAAAAATTTCTAATGTTTTCTTTTTCAAATATAGAAACAAGCTGTTCAATATCTTGTTCTGTAGGTTTTTTTCTTACAGAGCCAAGAGCCGCTGCAGGAGTTTTACCAATTCCAAACAATTGTGATTCCGATAAAGAGGAGAGGTCAACAAAGTCTTTGGACAGCATTCCTGCCAAACCGTGTCGAGCACCTAAAACCTCATCAAAATCTGCATTGACAGCTTCTTTGATAAAACCAACAAGGGATCTGTTAATTACAGCAGTTGGTCCACCAGATTGACCGATGATTGCTTTTCCAGCAGACATTAGCCGTTTTGATAGACAGAGATGAAGCTTAAATAAGAGTTAGCAATTTCCTCAACTGCTTCTTCTCTAGATTTATCTCCTGCGTGCCAGCCTTTTAGAGATTCCCAAAAGATTGATCGACCAATAGCAAAACCTTTGTATCCATCAACACTTGATCCTGCTCGAAGCCACTCATTAACCTTTTCATCGTTAGCGCCTCTACCAAGAACAACAGCAATTACATCATCTCTTCCGCCACTCTTAATTGCTTCGGAAACTTTTTCACATTGTTCTGGAGTATCTAATCCCTCAATTTTCCAAATATCTGGATCTGCACCTTTTTCTCTCATCTCTTCAACAACTTGAACAGCCAATTTAGGTCTTACTTCGGCATCATAACGTGCTTGGTCTCCATCAACACTTGCAAGCTGTCCGTCTGTTGCAGGAACTAAAAACTCTAATAAGAACTTTCTACCATTGTCATCTAGCCAGTCAGAAAGAGTTTTTATTCTCTCTCCTTGGATAGATCTTGTGTCTGCATCATCGTCTGGATTCCATCGAACAAGAATTTTTACAAAATCTGCATTTACTTCAACAATTTTGTTTCCAAAATCATCACCATATTCAAAATCAAATACTTTTTGTCCAGATTTTTCAACAGGTGCTGCAAACTTAATACCCATTTCTTTTGCTTTTTCCTGAACTTGAAGACCAAAAGCTTCATCAACAAGAATTGCTGGATCTCCACCCGCAATACCTTGATTTTTAGCAGAGAGAAAACCATCGAAAATAATATTTTTCATCTCAGAGACTCTTCCAATTTCATCGTCAGTTGGTGGTCTTCCTTCAACCCCTAAAAGACCTTTTGTTAAAGTTCCTCTGTGATCAAACGCTAATATGTATAAATCGTTGCTGTAGCCTTTCATATCTCTCCTTATACCTTTTCTTTCCTTTTTCTTGGAATGTAAATACCTATTGTTGATAAAACCAATAAAGATATTAGTACAAAAACATCTGAAAATTCATTTGTTTTGTTTGTTTCTGAAAATGAGTTTGATAGCTCAGAAACTAACTGAACGGTAGTTGTACCCCAGTTGTTAGCTAAATTTTCATCAAGAAAATATACATTATCATTTTGTACAGCATTAATGGTTTCCCATCCTGCTCTTGTTGAAAGGTCTTTATTTAAATAATCAGAGTGCCCAACAATAACGAAATCTGGATTTGCTTCTAAAACAAATTTTTCATTGAGTGCCGGGAATCCGCTTTCAAAAGGATCTTCAACGTTTTGAGCAATATTATTAATTCCTAACTGGTTGTAAATCTCACCAATCAATGAATCATCGTTTACTGAATATATTCCATAAGAATATCCAATTTCGTGATACACAGAAACTTTCCCATAGTTTACATTATTAAGAATTGAGTTAATTTCAATCTTCATATTGCGCACAACTTCAGTAGCTTTTGCTGATTTACCAATTAAATCTCCTACTACGTTTATCTGTTCATAAACTTCGTTTAGGTTTTTTGCAGGAGGTAAAAGAGCATATGTAATATTTTTATTCTCTAAATCTTCAACAATTCCATTGAAATCAAATGCTACAAATACAATATCTGGATTAAGTGCAGCAATTTCATCTGCTGTTACAGTAAATGCATCTATTTTCTCAACAGGTAAATCTAATTTATAAAATGCGTCTATGCCAACTAGTTGATCTTCAGCATCTAAAGAATCGATAATTTCTGTATGTGTCGTTGATAAAGAAACTATTTTTAATTCATTTTGCTCAGATGAGTAAGAACACATAGATAAAGCAAGAACCATTAGTACAAGTTTTAACTTCATATATCCTTCCTTACCACGAGGTGATTGAAATTTTAGAAACTCCACTCCTTCACTCGAGGATTGTTGTCGTATAAAACCTAAAGGCGACCTGACTTATCTTTCGAATCACAGTTGCGGGACAGTGTTAGGATTTCACTAACTTCGCTTTATGTTTTAAAAAATACTAGCAGATTATGAAAAGTCTTCGTCTTCGTTCTCAGAGTTTTTAAGTGAATCCATTAAAGTTGGTTCTTCGATATTTCGAGGCACATCTGGTCTTGGTAAGTCTTCAACTGAATCTATAACTTCAGATTTAGTCTTTCTTGCTTTTTTTGCTGAGTTGACAAGTGACATTAAAACTGTTTCTTTGTCTTTAGTTGAAGATGTTTTATTTACTTTTTTTTGTGGAGGAATTGTTGGATCAACATGGGTTTCCTCAAGAACTACTACTTCTATACCGCCAACAATATCTGAAACTAGGTTGTAGAAAAATGCACCTATAGTAGCTAGTGCTGTCTGAACAAGCATATATAAAATAGCCATTGAAACCACTCCAGTAAATAATGTCTCAACATTGCTAACAAGTGAAGCGTCTTGATCCAAAAGAGCCAGTCTTCTTGCAATATCTTCTAAACCTTGTGGAACTCCGGCGTTTACTAGTAAAACCCATAAAATTGACATACCTAAAATAACAGTCAACGCAACAACAAAATTTAAGACAAAAGTTACTTTTAAGACCGTCCAAGGATCTATTTTTCTAATTATTCTTCTTACTCTATTTACTCGTACCATTTAATCACTCTTTATTGGTATGAAAGCTGAAATCTCTTCCTCTTTTGAAAGTTTCATTATTCTCACACCCTGAGCTGCTCTACTCATTTGTTTTATTTGCTTCACTGCACATCTTATAGCTGTTCCACCTGTACTCATAAGCATAACTTCAGTATCTTCATCAACGGAACGAGCTCCAACTAAACTACCTTTAGCTTCAGTAACTTTTAATGCTTTAACTCCCATTCCACCTCGACCAGCTTTTCTAAATTCATCAAGTTTTGTTCTTTTTCCATATCCTTTGGCTGTAATAAATAAAAGCGTTTCATCTCTAGACGTAGCAGCACCGACAACCTTGTCGCCCTCTCTAAGTTTGATTCCTCTAACACCCATTGCAGATCTTCCCTGAGGTTTTAAATTAGTCTCGTCAAATCTAATTGCTTGACCATTTTGAGAAACAAGTATTACGTCTTCTTTCCCTGATGTTGTTTTTACAGATACAACTTTATCATCATCTTTTAGCTTGATTGCTTGAAGAGATTTATAATTTGAATCAAATTCTTTAAAATTAGACTTTTTAACCGTTCCTTTTTCAGTCATTATTAAAAGAAATTTTTCAGTTTCGTAATCTCGTGTGTCTATGATTGCTTGTATTTTTTCATCTTGTCCCATTGTTAAAACATTCTGTACCAATGAGCCCTTTGCAGTTCTATTTGTTTTAGGTATTTCGTGGGCTTTGGCTCTATAAACCTTTCCTTTATCTGTAAAAAATAATAAATAAGAATGAACAGAAGTAGATAATAGGTGTTCAATAACATCTTCTTCAGATGAAGCTGCCTTAACTCCTTTTCCACCTCTACCTTGTTTTTTATATGAAGTTGAAGGTACTGATTTAATATATCCAGCAGCAGATACGGAGACAATTATTTCTTCATCTTCAATTAAATCTTCAATTGAGACTTCACCGACATCTGGAACTATTCTTGATCTTCTTTCATCACCAAACTTTTTAGTTATAGCTTCAAGCTCTTCAATTAAAATATCTTCTTGTTTTGCTTTACTCTTTAAAATTCCTGTTAATTCTTTAATTGTGTTTTTCAATTAATTCTTTAAGTTTTTCCAATTGTAAGCCTTTTTGTCTAGAATTGATCTTGGATTTCCTTAAATTTAGTCATTAAAGATTTTCTTGCTGTTTCAACATCTTTGGATGCTTTAATGACTTTTATAATTTGATCGATTTTATTAAGAGCCAGTAAAAGACCTTCCACGATGTGGAGTCTGTCTTCTGCTTTTTTGAGTCTATATTTTGTTCGTCTCTGTATAACATCTATCTGATGTTCAATATATAAACTTATAAGTTCTGGAACGGAAAGTATTTTTGGAACTCCATCAACCAATGCAACAGAGTTAACAGAAAATGAATCTTGTAGTTGTGTTTGTTTAAACAATTGGTTCAATACAACTTGTGGTACTGCATCTCTTTTTAATTCAATTACAAGTCTTGTTCCATTTCTATCACTGCTTTCGTTTCTAAGATCAGATATGCCAACCAGTTTTTTATCCTGAACGAGGCTTGCGATTTTCTCCATAATTCGATCAGTAGAAGCCTGATATGGAAGCTCTTTAACAATGATTGCTGAACGACCTCTACCCAACTCTTCAACATCTGCTACGGCTCTTAACTTTATGGAGCCACGACCTTTTAATATTGCATCTTTAATTGTTGGAGTGTCTACTACTAAACCACCAGTTGGAAAATCAGGACCTTTGACAATTTTTAAGTAGTCTTTAGGTTTTACATTTTTATTTTTAATTGTGAACTTAACTGCTTCTGTTATTTCTCGTAAATTATAAGGAGGCATGTTGGTAGCCATAGCAACTGCGATTCCCTCAGCGCCATTAACCAACAGGTTCGGAAAACGAGCTGGTAAGACTTTTGGTTCTGAAGTTTCACCGGAATAGTTTGGTTCGAAATCTACAGTCTCTTCATCGATTCCATCTAGTAATTGAGATGATAATGAAGACATTCTTGACTCTGTATAACGCATAGCTGCTGGTGGATCATCAGGAGTACCAAAGTTTCCTTGTGGTTCAATGAGTGGATAACGAGTACTGAAGTGCTGACCTAAGCGAACAAGCGTTCCATAAATCGCTTCATTACCATGAGGGTGATAATTACCCATAACATCACCAACTACTTTTGAACATTTTCTAAATGGTCCAGTAGGTCGAATTCCCGTCTCATACATTGAATATAAAATTCTTCGTTGAACTGGTTTTAAGCCATCTTTTACATCAGGTAATGCACGTGAAACAATAACTGACATCGCATAATCAAGAAACGATTTTGAAATTTCATCTTCAACAGCAATAGTTCCGTCAATTACAGCTGTTTGAGACTTAGGAGCAACTTCTTTTTTAGGTGTTGTTTTTTTAGCTGGAGTTTTTTTTGCAGCTGTTTTTTTAGCTGGAGTTTTTTTTGCAGCTGTTTTTTTAGGTGTTGGTTTTTTCGCAGGCATTATACGTCCAAGAACCTTACGTCTTTAGCGTTCTGTTCAATAAACAGTTTTCTCTTAGAGACATCATTTCCCATTAACACTTCAAACATGTCTGAGGCTTTAGCCATTGCACCTTTTGCATCAGCTAAAGTCACTTGTACTAATGTTCTTGTTTCTGGATTCATAGCGGTATCCCACAACTCTCCAGCATTCATTTCTCCTAGACCTTTGAATCTGCTGATGTCATATTTTTTACTTTTGTTTTCTTTTTTAAAGGCTTCTAAAGCTTCGTCATCTTTAAGGTATGTAATTCCAGAAGATGCTTTCACTCTATAAAGTGGTGGTTCTGAAATCCACATTCTTCCGCTTGTAATTAAACCTGGCATAAATTTAAAGAAAAACGTTAATAACAATGTTCTAATATGCGCTCCATCAACATCAGCATCTGTAAGGAAAATTATTTTGTCATATCTAGATTCTTCTTCATTAAATTCAGATTTAATACCTGTACCAATAGCTTTAATGAGAGCACTTATTTCTTCATTTTGTAGTGCTCTGTTTTCTGTAACTTTTTGTACGTTAATAATTTTTCCTCTAATTGGAAGAATTGCCTGAACTCTTGAATCTCTTGCTTGTTTTGCTGGACCAGCAGCAGAGTCTCCCTCAACAATAAACAACTCGCTCTCTGTTGGATCGGTTGATGAACAGTCAGCTAATTTTCCAGGTAGTCCAGAAGTTTCTAAAATACTTTTTCGCTTAGTTAACTCTCTGGCTTTTTTTGCACTCATTCTAGCTTTTGCAGCAAGAGCAGCTCTCTCAACAATAGCTCTACCTTCTTTTGTGTTTTTGCCTAGCCATTTTGGAAACTCTTCATTGATAAGCACTTGAACTTTTGATTTCATTTCAGTATTTCCAAGTTTTGTTTTTGTTTGTCCTTCAAACTGTGGTTCTCTAACACGTACAGAAACAACACCTGTCATACCCTCTCTAATATCATCACCACTTAATGAAATATCAGAGTGTAAGTTTCTCTTCTTTGCAAAATCATTTATAGCTTTTGTAACAGCTGTTCTTAATCCTTCTTCGTGTGTTCCACCTTCTAGTGTGTGAATGTTGTTTGCGAAACTTTTAACAGCGACATCGTCTTCGGTTTTCCATTGAAGTGCAACTTCAATCTCAGAATCCTTTGTTTGGTCTGTAAAGGAAATGACTTTTTCATGAAGAGGTTCAAAACCTTCGTTCATATATGTAACAAAATCTACCAATCCACCTTTGTAGTGATATTCCTCTTTTGTTGCTGGCTTTACCCTGTTGTCAATAAGAGTAATTTTTAAACCCTTATTTAAAAACGCAGTCTGTCTTAACCTTTCAGCAACAATGTTGTACTCGTAGGTTTGTGTCTCTTCGAAAATTTTTGGATCAGCTAAGAAGTTAACTTTTGTCCCTGTTTTTTTTGAGGCTTTACCTCTTTTGATTTTTGACTTTGGTTTACCTAAATCAAAATCTTGAGTCCACAGGTATCCATCTCTTTGAACCTCTACTTTTACAAATGTTGAAAGGGCGTTTACAACCGAAATTCCAACACCGTGAAGACCACCACTGACTGTATATGCCCCGGATTCAAATTTTCCACCTGCGTGTAGTGTTGTTAAAACTGTTGTAAGAGCTGAGACTTTTGTTTTTGGGTGGGGTTTAACTGGAATTCCGCTTCCATTATCTTCAACAGTTACTGATCCATTCTTTTCTAAAGAAACCTTTATATCAGAACACCTTCCAGCCATAGCCTCATCAACAGAGTTATCAACAACCTCCCATTATAAGGTGGTGTAATCCTATTGGCCCAGTTGAACCGATATACATAGCTGGTCTTTTTCTTACTGCCTCTAGACCTTCAAGAATTTTTATATCTTTTGAGTCATAACTATTTGAATCTTTTTTAGACACGAATTATCTCCAAGATACGTTTCTATATTTTTTTGTGTACAGCCCCTTGCTGAACTCCCATTTTACTAGAATTATTAATTATTGTGTGTTATTAGATATTTGAACATCTATAGATTTAGTTTAATATTTAGCTTTTTCTCAATTTCTATAAGTATTTTTTACCTCTTCAAATTAATACAACTTTTTTAGCTCTTTTTGATTACATATAGAACAAGCTGTTTCGTTCATTACTGGACCAGGCTTGCAATTTCTTTACTCCATGAAAAATTATTTTATTAAAATAGTTTTCTATTTTTTTAGATTTTTAAAACTAATACCTAAAGGTTTGTTTCCAGAATTAATCTTTTCAGGTTCTTTCAGTTGACTCTGTTTAGTTTGGTCTAACAGGCATCAATAAGTATTTAAATGTCTCATGTTCTCCCTGAATGACAACTGGTTTGTCGTTTCAGAAAATCTCAAAAATGCTGTTTCTCCATCTAAAACTTCAATTCCTTGGATTAAATAGTTGGGGTTAAAGAGATTGTAAAATCTGTTATGTCACCAACCTCAAACCTAATGTTTTAATATGAAACCTCTTCAACACCTCCACCAATGTCCTTGTTTGTAGAAAATATTTTTAATGTGTTTTCATCAACAATCTTTAAGTTTTACGGGAATAAAACCTTCTGCTACTACAGTTGATCTATCAAGTGTTTCTAGAATGTCGCTTTTGTTTACTTCAATTGAAAAAAGGTTTTCTTTTGGAAAAAGAACTTTATATTCCGGGAATGTGCCTTCTAGTTTGCGCACTGATGTGTAGAAGTTTTCATTAAAAAAGTGGACTTCTCTTTCTGTCGAGTTAATAAATATAGTTCCTTCTTCTTGTTCAAAATTTTTGCTGTTTCGTTTAATGATCTAAATGATATTATTCCGGCATCTTTTATTGGAAGATTGTTGATGTCGTGTGTTGCTAAGTCTGTAGCTATCTGTTGAAACAATTGTGGTTTTATCGTTTTGTTGTTGAAATAAACACCAGTTAAGAATAGGTCTTACCGCCTTCTGGTGAGGCCGCTATACCGACTTTCTTTAAAGCTTCAAAAAGTTCAACTGTATTAAGTTTTTCTGATGAGTCTTGTTCTCAAGATTGTCTCAAGTAAGGTTTCTGGGTGGGTTTTTTCATCTAGTTTTTCTTAAGGTAAAATTTGTTTATTCTGCTCTACCCTTAGTTCACTACCCAATATCTGAAAAACTACTTCACCTCTTGGTAGTTTTCTAACAACATCAGATAAAACCCTAGCATTGATAAGACATTCTCCACCAACCAAAACTTCCATCTTGAGTCTGGACTTTATAACAAGATCTAAATCTGAACCTACAAATTCACAAAACTCACCAAGTGCTTTCATGTAGATTCCTTGTAAAGCAGGTGTGGTAGGTTTCATATCAACAGCTCTTGATACAGCTGATATATGTTTCTTTAATTCTCTAGTTGTTGTTTTGAATTTCAAATTATTCCTTTATATATATAACAATAATAAAAACGTCGGAATTGTCTAAAACAAACGTTAATTACTATTTTCATTAAAAAGTAAAGTTTTTAGTTTTGAACATTTTAGACAGCCACGACATTTGAATTAATTAAATTAACTTTATTGTTGAAAATGTTGATTTCTTTCTTAAGGTTTTGAGAGTTTTCAACTTTTTTTTTGATAAGACAAACAGTCGAGTGAGAACGATTACCTAAATAAATTCCAATCTGTGTCAAAGAAAGATCTGTGTGTTTACGCAGCAAAGCAACCAACAAATGTCTCGCAACACCTACACTCTAAACTTCTATTTTTTGATGAAATGAGTTTTTTATCAACTTGATGAAGGTTTGACACGTATTCAAAAAGATATTCAGGTGTTAACTCCATTAACTGTTTTCCTGATGATGATTTAACCAAACCGGATATATATTCTGAGTTACTAACACCAGTTTGTTTGTTTATAATCAAACTGTTTACAATCCCGTTTATATCTCTAAAACTAGAAACATCAACACTAGTTAAATCCTGTATATTTGAATCTGTAAGTAGGTTTTTCTTCGTTTTGTTTGTTAACACTAGTTAAAAAATCTTTAAACATAGATTTATCAGGTTTTTCTATATCTGTAACTAAACCATTAAGAATTCTAGAAATAAGCCTCTCAGGAAAACCAAGAAGATTTTGAGGTTTTTGGTTTGAAACCAATACAACAGCTTTGTTGTTGTTTAGAAAATAATTAATTGTGTGAAAAAGTTCTTCAGATACTCCCTTTTTACCCATAAAAAACTGAATGTCATCAATTAGTAAAATATCAACAGATCTTATTTTATTTTTAAACAAATCAATACTCTGGTTTTTAATTCCAGAAACATAAGACTCTAAAAAAAAAAAGACTCAGAATCTATGTAATAAGATGACCTTGATGATTCTTCCATAGTTTTTAACAAATGAGTTTTTCCAACACCTGGCTCTCCGTGAATAAAAAGAAAGGATTAAACCTTGTATAGGGTTTTGAATACACATTTTTAGCCGCAGTAACTGCGAGATTATTAGAACTACCAACCAGAGGTTATCAAAAACCAACATATCAACTTCTAATACGGAGTCTTACTATTATTGTGTTTTGTTCTTCTTCTTTGTGCTCAGTATTTTCCGGAGTAAAGAAGCTGTCGATTTTTATTAGGATCTAGAACAACACAATCATTTAGTTCAGAAGTTTTATTAACAACGTCTAAAATTTTTTTGGGAAACACCTTCTTTTTCAATAGAAGACTTAACAAATTCAGAATTAACACAAATAATTAAATCATGGTCTTCAATTTTAAATTCGATTTGATCTATCCAATATGTTTCAGTCTTAGATAACTCTTTTTCAAAAATGTTTTCTTTAAATATTTGTAAAGTATCGTTCATATCTTATATAAAACTAATAAAGAAGTAAAAGTTTTCATAGAGTGTGAAAATCAAACTTAATATTATAAATATATTTTTACATTACGAAAAAGTACTAGTTTTATTGACTTTTATATCAAACTTTAAGAGAGATTGAAAATGTATTTTAAATAGATTTCGAATCTTAGTTAGTTATGTTTTTCGCGAGGATAGTTTAGATTTTCGCGAACTAGAAAATAAAAAATTATATTTAGTTTGTTTAAATAATTTATTGATTTATTGTGATTAAACAGGAAAAAAATGAAAAGAACTTATCAACCTAGTAATAGAAAAAGAAGCAGAAAACACGGTTTTAGATTAAGAATGCGCACAGAGCTGGAAGACAAATCCTTAAAAGGAGAAGAAGTAAAGGGACGCAAAATAATTTTCTGCGTAACTAATTGGTAAGCTTTACTGCACTAAACAATAGTCAACATTTTATAAACCTGAAAAAGAAGAAAATGCTATTGAAGCTAATGGTCTAAAAAGTTTATTTAAAAATAAATAATTTAGAAACGTCAAGGCTTGGAATAAATATCTCAAGCAAAGGCACAAACGCTGTCAATAGAAACAAGTTTAAAAGAAGGATAAAAAGAGGCTGTTAGGGGTTTAAAAATAGAAAAAAATGTTGATATATATGTTATAGGTTCGAACCAATCTTCTGACATTAGCTTAAAAAAACATTACAGAAATATTAATTTCTCACCCCAAACTTAAAACATAATGAAAATTTCTATAATTTTATACACATCAATTAGATCAATTCTCAATTTCTTTGGTTTTTGGCCAAGGTAATTGCTTATATGTTCCAACTTGTGGTAAAAGTAATTATTGAATCAATAGAAAAAAAAAGGATTAATTTATACAATTCCAACTATTTTGAAGAATTTACATTTGTAACCCAATATATATGAAATTTGGTAAAAATTGGCAATATTAGAACCATTTGCTCTTGCTATAGGCTTTTTGTTGTCATATTCTTATGGATTTACAAATTCATTTGGATTTTCCAATTCGTACTAAACATAATTATTAATATAATAATTTTTCCACTAACACTTAGGCAAACAAGATCAACAAAAAAAGAATGCAAGACATTCAACCAGAATTAAAAAACTGCAAAAACAACATAAAGACAACAAAGAACAACTCAATAAAGAAATAGCAGAACTTTATAAAACAAAAGGTATAAATCCCCTAGGCTGTATTCTTCCATTAATTATTCAAATGCCTGTTTGGTTTGCATTGTTTCAGGATTCTAAGAGAACCATTTACTTTTATTCCAAACACAACATTGTATAAAGCACTCGACTTACAACAAGGTCTCAAATTTTTTAATATGGATCTGCAAATACCTCCATCTGAGGTTGTTGAGTGGATTGATAGAGTTCCCTATTTAGCATTAATTTTACTTGTTATTTTGACTGCTTTATATCAGCAGAATCAAATTACTAAAAAATCAGGACAAAGCGATAACCCACAAGCACAACAAATGCAGATGGTAGGAAAGGTTATGCCTATATTTTTTGGGTTTATTTCCTGGACATTACCAACTGGATTAGTTGTATATTTCTTGACTGGAAATATTTTTAGAATAGGTCAACAGTCTTTGATTGTAAAACTTGATAATAATGAGGCAAAAAAGCAAGAAAATAAGAAAAAGAGGAAAAAGAACCAGATACATCAAAGTGATCCTGAAAAGGATGATCCTCGTAAAAACCGAAAAACGAAGGAGAAAATAATGGCAAATAACAAATGGGTAGAAGTTGAAGCCAAGTCTATTGATGACGCAATAAAGCTGGATTAAAAGAACTTAATTTAGAAGATTCTACACAAGCAGATATTAAAATTCTTAGAGAACCAGAAGGTGGAGTTTTTGGAGTAGGTGGAACTAAAGCTTTAGTTAGAATCTCAGTTAGAGGTGGACAAGGTAGAAGCTATTCCAACAACAACAGAAGAAACAATAATCGTAGAAACAACAATAACAATAATAAAAAACCAAACAACACAAGAAAACCAGCACCTAGAAAACCAAGAGTTGAAGCTGACAAAAATGAACAACTTAAAGTATCTACTGAGTTTTTAGACGGTTTAATCAAGTCTTTTGGCCTAGATGGTTCTGTTGAAGGTGAAATTGAAGATGAAAATTTAGTTGTAAAAGTTAAAGGTGAACAAACGAAGCACTCGTTGGTGATAAGGGTTTTATTATCCGTTCACTTCATGAACTTACAAGAACAGTTGTTCAAAGAAAAACTGGTGCAGGAACTAGATTACGTTTAGATGTTGCTGATTACGCATCAAAAAGAAAAGAAGCTTTAACTATATATGCTGAAAGATTAAGTAAACAAATTATTGAAGACAAACAAGTGATGTTAGAGCCTATGAATTCAGTTGATAGAAAAACATTACATGATGCAGCTGCAGAATTTGATGGAATAAGATCATACTCTGAAGGTAGAGAACCATACAGATCAGTTGTATTTGCACCTGAAGAAGAAGAATGAGTTTTGATCCCCAAATACCTACTTGGGGAACCCACTCATTTTCTAGATAACTATTGAAGATAAACTACTTGCTTATCACAATTGGTTATCAACAACAGGTATTCAAACAGGATTAATTAGTCCAAAACCTGAACAATTTATTTGGGATGAGTTCATTGTTCATTCATTATATTTCTCGCAAATTTTAATGATTTAAACATTTTAAGTCAAAATTCTCTGATTTAGGCACTGGTGGAGAGTATTCCCGGAATACCTTTCGGCAATTGTTTCAAACCAAAAATATTTCGTTAGTCGATGTAAAAAAAAGCAGAATGAACTTGAAGTTAGATCTCTGGAATTATCAAAATATCTTCAATTAAATAATTGAAATACTCCTAAAAATAATGATGCTATACAATTTTATAAATGAGATGCTAAATTTTGTATCTCGTTTTATATTTCTAGAAAAAAAATTATCTCAAAAGTCTAAAAACTCTATTTATCTAGTTTCCTCTAACGAAAATGTCCCAAATTTGACAAAGATGTGTTTCACGTGAAACATGAAGAATTTTATCAATAAAACAGATTTAAGATATATTGATGTTATAACTGTTGTGTGAAGACAATATCTATTGTGTGTCAAAAAGGTGGTGTTGGAAAAACAACATCAGTAGTAAATATCTCAAGTATTTTCTAAAATAAAGGTTACAAAGTATTAATAATTGATCTTGATCCACAAGGGAATGTTTCAACATATTTAAATTACGATAAAATGTATAATTCATACAATTTCTAGTGATCTGTTTGAAAAAAGAATATTCAAATAGGACAAATTAATAAAATCTAGATCTATTAAGTTCAAATGAAAGCATTTCAAAATTTAATGAAGAAAAAATTGTTGGAGGTTCTAAACTTCAATTTTTCCGTCATAATGAAATTGTTCAAAGAATATCAAATAATATTAATTGACACACCACCAACAATGAGTTCACTTGTTCAAGGAAGGTTTGGCTGTATCAGATTTTTATTTAATTCCTGCCAAGCCTGAATTCTTAGCGGTTGAAGGTATTGGTCAAGCGATGAACTTTGCTAAAAAAACGATAGCCAATGTTTCAAAAGTCGACACAAAATTCATTGGAGTTCTGTTAAATCAAGTAGATGTAAGAAGAACAAGCTACAAAGATTTTTATGCTGAGTTAAAACAAATACTTGGTGAAAGCCTGCTTAAAACTTTTATTTCTCAATCAACTGAAATTGCAGATGGTCCATTCTATGCTAAAACAGTAGTTGATTTTCCTAGACTAGTAAAGTAAATCAAGAGTAGAATATTTTGATTTAGCAAATGAGATATTAAAGGGTTGAAGTTAAATGAAAGATCATTAAGTCACTTAATTGATACTAATGTAAGAAGTTCCAAATTGAAGAAGTTTCAATTTGAAATAATTGAGAGTTCTTAGCCAGGCTAGAAAATACTTTGATGAATAAAATTAATGAATTGCTGATTCTATAAGAAAAAACGGATTATTCAACCCTTAATTGTTCAAAAAATTGAAAATAAGTTTCAATTAATTGCTGGAGAAGAGAAGACTTAGAGCATCAAAATTGCTGGATTAGATACAATGCCTTGTTTAATAAAAGATGTTAGTTCCAAGACGCAGCGGTTCTAGGTTTAGTTGAAAACGTTCAAGATCACAACTAAACACAATTGAAGAATCGATTGGGATACAAAAGCCTTCAGGATAATTACGGACTTTCTGCTTCAGACATAGGTTTACTTGTTGGCAAAGAGTCGTCCATTTATTTCAAACCTTTTAAGAATTTCTAAACTTCTGATAAGGCAATTAATGCTCTTAAGTGACAACAAATTATCTTTGGACAAAGCAAGACCATTGATTGTTTTATCATCAAGTTACAAAATAAATTATTAAATGAAATAATTACTTTGAATTTAAATAGTAGATCTGTTGAAACAAAGGTAAAGAGCTTAATTCTTCAAAATTCAAATTGATGAAGAGACGCTACATTTTCAAAAAACTCTTGAAGATTTAATTGGATCTAAAGTTGATGTTAAGAAAAAGGGCAAAAGGTTTTAAAGTTGTTTTAAATTTTAACTCTGCAGATGCTCTCAGCAGTTTTCTTGAAAAAATAGACTAATTTTTCAAATACTTTAAATGTTTGTTTAATAATTTGCTTAGATTTTTTCTATTTCTGTATCTTGGTAATAATTGCCAAAAATAATCAATGCAACAGATTTTGTGTTTTTTTAGTAAATTATGTTTTTTCCCTGAATCTGCAACTCAAGTTCTTTTTCTTAAATTCTTCTGCTAATTTTTCCCAATTTTGCTTTCAGAATGTTTACCTTGAAAATAGTTGATTGTTTGTTTATCAGAATGTTTAAAAATTAAAAATAAGTGTGGTGAAAGTTTATTGACATATTTTAATACATTCTCTTCACTTATCTCTCATCTATTTCTGACACAAACTTAACTTGAAATTCGAGTTCAATACTGGTTTCTTTTAACTTTCATATGTTTCTATCTGTTTCTATATTATCTTCATTATCGAAATTAAATTGCAACCCTATTGAGGATGTCTCTTGAGGTGGTGATATTGATTTTATAGCTTCATTTAGAGACGTACTTAGGTTTGGTCTTACTAAACTTTTTATCTCCAAAGCAGTTTCTAGACCGACAATTCCATCTACAACAAGCCCTCTATTTTCTTGAAAATCTTTAACAGCGCTGCTTAGACTTTTTGTATATTCAGAATTAATTGGATCTGAGTAAAATCCCAATCTTGATAAAAGCTCTTGAAGTTCTTCTACATCTGAACCTTTTAAGTTTGGACTTGAGAGATTTAAAATTCTATCACCAAGTTTGTATCCCATTGTTAACTAACTCCAACCACAGATCTTCTTTGGTTTCTAAACTTGTTAAGTTTTTATCTTCAATAAACAGGGTAACTACAGATGCTATTTCATTAATATCCCCAGAAGATGCATAGCCAGCATACATTAAGTTTTGTTCTAAGGTCTTCTTTCTACATCAGACAAACCTTTTAAAAGAGCCAACAAATCGAGACTAATTGTCTAGCCATCTTTCAGCATCAATTGCTGCTTGCTAACCTGTACCTGCTGCAGTAATTGCTTGCCTGATAAACTGAGTCAGCTACATCTCCAGCAGCAAATATTCCATCAACAGAAGTACAACACCATATCCCTGTAATTCTTTTTCACCCTCCACTCCAAGCCATCTTGCCGATGCCCCAGATGCAATTATTACTGATTTAAACAGGTATTCTCCCTTAGAACTTTTAAGTTTAAAACCGTTATCAAGTTTTTCTATTGAATCTATTGTTTCTGTTTTGATTTCTGTTCCAAATCTTTCTGCTTGTCCTTTGAAAACTTGCATTAATTCAGGACCCATAATTCCATCAACAAAACCAGGATAGTTTTCAACATCTGTAGTTAACATCAACTGACCACCAGATTCTAAAGTCCTTCAAAAAGAACTGGTTCAAGATTTGCTCTTCCAGCATAAATTCCTGCAGTGTATCCTGCCGGACCAGAACCAATAATTGCTACACTTTCCATTACTTTTTTCTCCAATAATTTTTTAAAGACATAATTAAAAAGAGTAGTCCTATTGAGGCAAAAGCAAAGCCTGTTGGATTAATTCCAAGAAGCAACCCAAGCCCCTGCATAATTTTTATAATTCCAATAATAAGAAATCCCAAAGCCATTAAAAGCAAAACAACCAACAGAAGTCCCATTGACGCAAAACCAGCAATTCTTTTTACAGGCTTAACAACTAACCTCTTAATAGTTTCAATTAAGCTTTCTACGGATTCTACAAAACTATCTTCTTGTTCCATATACCTAATATTAAGCGTTCAAAAATTATTAATGTAGTTCTAAAAATCTAACCAGTACTTAAGATTATGAAATTAGTTTTTGTAAATTCAAAACCATGTTTTGTATAGAGGCCTTTTGCAGCTTCGTTATTCTCTTGAGTATTTAAACGTATATTTATGTATTTTTTTTCTTTGGCAAAGTTAAGAACATTATTAAGTAATTTGGATCCATGACCACTGTGTTGATACTCTGTACTAATTCCAAATCTTTGTAAGAATGAAAAGTTTCTTGTAGCTCCCAAAATTGCATACCCAATAAGACTATCTCCACTGTATTGTTTGAACAAAAAGTTTTGATTACAACTATTAAGAGTTTCTATAAATGCTGCCCTTGAATTTTGCCAATAAGGGCTAAATATAGATTTATCAAGATCAACCAATTCATCGATATTTTTCGTAAAATTTTCAAAATACGAAGACTCAATTTTTTTAATTCTAAACTTCTTAAATTTATTGACAGAACATTTAATTTTTCAGCAGCATTCCATCCAGATGACAACCAGCTGTGGGTTTCATTTTCTTGAACCATTGATGAATTAAATTTAAACCCTGTATTTTCAGCTTCTAGTTTTATTCTTTTTAGAAGACTCCTCCCACCATAAACTTTTTCAAAATAAATTATCGAAGTAACATCGTTCCATTTTCTTGTTTGGTAACTTCCAACCCAAGAACTGTGTTTGGTTTTCTCATCTGTTAAATACATACTTAAGTATTTTCTTATCTTCATCGTGTGTTAGGAGACTTGAAGCTGTTTCATAATCAACTAAAGCCACTTCTTCAATTTCGTTGTCAGGTTCGCTATCAAACGCCTTCACAACATGCATTTTGAAAAACCAAACTGTTTTCTTAACTTTTTCATTGTTAACCGATATTTCATAGCGTGATTCAGCTAAGGGCTTTTCATCAGACAGTTCTACGATAAATCCGGTTTCCTCAGCCACTTCTCTTTTTGCGGCATCTTTTGGAGTTTCGCCTTCTTCCATATGCCCTTTTGGAAAACCCCAGAACGACTTTGGATCGGCTACATATTCACTTTTTTTGTTTTTAACCAGGAGCACCTTGTTGTTATCTACAACAATTCCTCCTGCTGCAAAATCTACTTTTGAATTCATTCTTCTATTGTATCCACAGTTCTTCTAAGCTATCAATATGGTACCAATTACACTGTTAAAATTAGTTGAGAATAATAGCTTTTTAAGCACCCTTTCTTCCTTGTATTACGCTAATGGTTTTGAGTTATTTCTTGTTGGAGGTGCAGTAAGGGATGGAATACTAGACATCCCGACAAACGATTTTGACTTTACAACCAACGCTACCCCAGACGAGTCAATCGAATTGCTTAAAAAAAATAATTACAAAACAACTGAGGTTGGCAAAGCTTTTGGGACAATTGAACTTTATGACCAAGAAAGGGTAGTGCATATAACTACTTTTAGGAAAGACACCTATGAAACAGATTCAAGAAACCCTGAAATAGAAAAAGCTTCCGATCTTGTTACAGATTTATCGAGAAGAGACTTTACAATAAATTCCATTGCCTATTCACTAGAAACTAATGAATTAATAGATCCATTTTCAGGTTTAAAAGACCTTGCATCTGGAACCATATCAACACCAGATGACCCAATTATCTCCTTTTCTGACGATCCTCTAAGAATGTTAAGAGTATGCAGATTTGCAAGCACACACGGATTTTCACCAGACAATAAAACCTATATAGCAATGAAAGAAAATATAGAACGAATAAAAATAATAACAAAAGAGAGAATTAGAGATGAGGTAAATAAACTTTTAGTTGGCAAGAACCCATCAATGGGCATTCGAACTTTAGTTGAGAGCGGTCTGAGTTTATATATTATTCCAGAAATAAACGAACTTAAAATAGAAGTGGATCCAAAACACCACCACAAAGATGTTTATGAACATACACTAGCAGTTTTAGATGGGGTACCACCAAAACTCACACTTAGAATGGGTGCCTTACTACACGATATTGCTAAACCAAACACTAAAGGAATAGAAAATGGAAAAGTACACTTTAGGCACCACGAAGTTGTTGGTGCAAGGATGACAAAAAAAATATTAAAAGAACTAAAGTATGACAACAAAACGATCGAAGATATAGCACTACTTGTAGAACAGCACTTACGCCCTCACACTTTCAAGATGGGATGGACAGATTCAGCAGTGAGAAGATACATTGTTGATGCTGGACATATGCTGGAGGATTTAAATGAACTAGTAAGAGCGGATGTAACTACAAAAAACAAAGCAAAAGCAAAAGAGATATATGAAAATCTCGATGAAATGGAAAAAAGGATAGAAGAGGTTAAAGCTAAAGAAGAGCTTTCCAAAATTAGACCAGCTTTATCAGGAGACGAGGTTATGGAACATTTCAATATTCAACCCGGACCTAAGGTTGGAGTTATTATGAAAGCCCTATACGAACAAAGGATCAACGACGGTGAGGTGTCCAAAGAAGATGCTTTAAAACTTGCTGAGGAAACATATAAAAATTTATAATTGTATAAATATACAAACAAATGTATATTTATAAATATGACAAAAGCAACTATTCAAAGACAAAAGCTGATTGCTGACTTTATTGATTCTGGAAATATTTCATCACAGAACCAGCTAAAAGGAATGCTCAAAAAAAATGGAACGATAATAACACAAGCTACATTATCAAGAGACTTAAATGAGCTTGGTGCAATAAAGAAAAGGTTAAAAAATGGTAGATTAGTTTACTTACTACCAAAAAACCAAGACAATAATGCACAGTACAAAATAGCTAAAAAAGCCCTTCAAGATTTTGTTACTGAAGTACAACCTGTCTCCAACCAGGTAGTTGTAAAGACTACCACCGCTGCTGCTCAGGTCATTGCGGAATCTATAGACAACTTATACCTTGAAGGAATTGTAGCTTCTCTAGCCGGGGACAATGTTGTTCTAATCATTACAGCAGATCAAAAGAACGCAAAATTAGTAGCAAAATCAATAGAGGATTATATAGAATAATTACCCTATGCTTTTATTTTCAGAATATGACCAAAGTCTGAAAAATATCTCTATAAGCCAACCAATAGTCGATGTAGACATAGAAGATACAAATAGCCTCATTATTAGATATCCAAAATTTAAAAGAGTAACGCATTTAATTCTCTCTTATGACGCACAGAATTTGTTTACAAAAGAAAAAAGTGGTTATGGATATTTTATGGATTTAGAAAACACTCTTCAAGAACAAGAAGATAATACTGAGAATGGCTATTTTGTCATTGGTGTAACTTCAAATTCAAGTAGAAAAAAGCAATACAACCCCTATCCAAGGCTAGGTGGAAGAAATCATGCCATAAAACATATCGATAATATCATTAATGATTTCCTGCCTCAAATTATTGGAGATTATGATATCGACTACAGCTATGTCAAAAAAATTGTATTAGGAAGCTCCATGGGGGGTCTAATGTCGTTTAAAACCTCAATAATGTATCCACAGTTTGATAATGTAGTTTCTTTTTCTCCAGCCTTTTGGTATGGGTATCCAGGAATTGAAGAAGATCTACAATACTTGAGTCAAAGTACTCTATGCAACCTATCAGTAGGTTCAGATGAAGGCGAGATATTTGGTGATGAGGTAAGAAATATTTTTCCAAACGAATGGGAGTTAGATTTTTCAAGTAATGATAATTTTTATATTTCCGGTGTAAATAAAATTTTAGAAATTTTGAAACAGAGAAATATTAAAACAAATTTTGTGTTTCAGGACTCAGGAAAACACAATGAAAAAACATGGAGTCATATTTTCAAGGAGTTTTTAAAGTCCCTGTAAAATTTATTGGCAAAAATAAGCTTGTTTGGATTAACCTTAAGTAGATATGAATAATGCAACAAATGCTAGAAATCGTTTAGCGAAAGTCATAAAAAACGGAGCTGTTTTACTTCATGGAAATAGTGTTGTCTATAGAAACAACGACACATGGTATCCTTTTCGACAAGATTCAAATTTTCACTATTTAACTGAATGGCCAGAACCAGACGCACATGCAGTAATTGTTATTAGCGATTCAAAACCTGAACTTCATTTGTTTGTGCAAGATCGTAACGAAGAAATGGAAACTTGGGATGGAAGAAGATTAGGACAAGAAGGCGCATTAGATCAATTTGACGCAGACAAAGCATATTCTTACAACAATTACCAAAAACAACTCCCTAAATTACTTGATGGAATTACAGATATATATTGTGATTACTCAAATTCTTCATTCGATAGGTTTGATAAAAAAACATTAAATACCGCTGTTCCATATGATCAGCGCGGTGCCGACTTTAGCAAGGCAACACTTCACTCTCTTCAACCTGTTATTTCTGAATTAAGGCTTATTAAAGATGTTGGAGAATTAGAGCTATTAACAAAAGCATGTGATATTACTGTTTTAGGTCACATTGAAGCGATGAAGTATGCAAAGCCTGAAATGTTTGAATATCAAGTAGGAGCACAGATGGAGAAAGTTTTTTACGAACAAGGTGCTGAGAGATTGGGGTATCCATCTATTGTTGCAAGTGGCGATAATGCTTGTATTTTGCATTACTCAACAAATAGAGATCAGATTGATGATGGAAACTTGCTTCTTATTGATGCTGCAGCAGAGTTTGGAATGTATTCTTCAGATGTAACAAGAACATTTCCAGTATCTGGAAAAATTTACTTCACCTCAAAAAGATGTATATGAAGAAGTGTTAAAGGTACAAAATGAAGGCATAGAAGGAGTAGTTGTGGGTAACTCCATGAAAGAAGTACATCAACAAACTATAAAAACGTTATCTGAATCATTGGTTAATTTAAAACTAGTTCCACTTGGCGTAGAAGAAACAATCTCAATGATGCATTTTTTCGAATTTTTTATGCATGGTACTGGGCACTGGCTAGGTCTTGATGTTCATGATGCTGGAAGTAATGAAGTTAATGGACAACCAAGAGCATTTGAACATGGAATGGTGACAACTATAGAGCCTGGAATCTACGTAAGACCAACAAAACCTGTAATAGAGTTCCCATTACTTGAAAGAGACCCAAATGAAATCAGAGAACGTAGAAAAATTATGGGTATGGAGAAAGCTACAAAACTAGAAAAAGAAGAAATGATGAATGCTAAAACAGTAAAACATGAAATCCCTAAAGATCTCTTGGGTATTGGTGTACGAATTGAAGATGATATTGTTTGTACAAACAACGGACCAGTGAACCTCACAGAGAATGCCCCAAAAACAATTGAAGAAATAGAAGCAGTTACAGCCTAAAAAATGTCCTCTCCAAGATTAATTTACTCAATTTATGAAAATCGTTTACGTAATAAATTAGCTAACGAAAGCTTGCCTAAACATATCGGATTAATTCACGATGGTCACAGAAGATATGCAAGGAAAGAAGGTCTACTTAGTTTTGAAGTTTCATATAAAATCGGCATGACGAGACTTAAGGAGTGCATTGGATGGTGTGATGAGGTAGGGATTGATTTCATCACAAGTTGGCTTTTATCAAGAGAAAACTTATCAAGACCGCAAGAAGAACTAGAACCATACTTTCAAGTACTGAATGAACTCTTTGAAGAACTGTTAATTGATGATGTAGTTGATAACTTTAAAATTGAATTCATTGGATCCACAGACCTTTTACCTGATTTCTTACAAGAAACTATTAAACAGCTCAAAGAAGTTAGAGGCGGAGGACAAAAAACCTTAACAATTGCTTTAGGTTATGGAGGGCGTCAAGAAATTTTAGATGCCATTAAAGGATTAATTGATCAAAATAGAAATGATGAAAATGATTTTGACGAATTACTTGAAAATGTAACTGATGAGCAATTACGACAACATTTATATTCTCCGGAAACTCCAGATATTGATTTAATTATTAGAACAAGTGGAGAGTCAAGATTATCAGGGTTTTTATTATGGCAAAGTGCTTACTCTGAAGTAATTTTTCAAGATGTTTACTGGCCCGAATTTAGAAAAATCGACTTTCTCCGTTGCTTGAGAGAATACTCTCAAAGAGAACGCCGCTTCGGTCAATAAAAATATTTATGTTAAACTGATTCAACTATGCAAGAATTTTTAGCTTCTACAAACTTCACAGTTATTTTTATATCTCTGATAGGTATCAAATTTTTGCTAGAAACATATTTAAAAATTAGAAATCTTAAATCTATTGAATTAAACAAAAACGCTATTCCTGAAAGGTTTGTTGGTGTAGTTTCTGAGGAAGAGTACAAGAAATCAATAGTCTACAATATCGATCGAATCAGATTTCAAATCTTTACAGCTTTATTTGGCGCTGTAGTATTGATAATTTTTACTTTGGGAGGATTATTTAATTTTCTAGCTGAAATAGTTGTCTCTACAACTTCTTCAGATGTTCTCGGAGCAGTTTTATTAGGACTCTTACTGTTGATAGTTGAACAAGTAATTTCAATTCCAATATCTATATACTCAACATTCGTAATAGAGGAAAGACACGGCTTTAACAAAACAACAACAAAAACATTTGTGACAGACATGTTTAAAAGTTTGTTAATTTCTGCAACTATCTCATCAATTATTTATGCAACTGTAATCTATATAATCGTAAATTTAGGTGACAATTGGTGGATATACGCATTTGGAGCTGTCTTTATTCTCCAGGCAATTATATTCTTTCTCTATCCAGTATTAATAATGCCGCTGTTCAATAAATTTGAACCACTTGATAATGAAGAATTTAAAAAGCCTATAGAAAAACTATTGAAAAAAGTTGATTTTAAATCAAAAGGCTTATTTGTCATGGATGCAAGTTTACGAAGTACTCATGGCAATGCTTTTTTCACTGGATTTGGAAAAAATAAAAGAATTGTGTTTTTTGATACGCTGTTAAAAACAGTTATTAATAAGAAAATATATTGAGTTTTATCACTTTGTTGATGACCAAACAGCTTTACTGCTAAATCATGAGCCAAAACAACACTTAGCATATGGCCAGCCAATGTTACAAAAACTTGGATAGTCCATAAAGTAACTGGACTTAAAAAGTAATTGATACTTACTTCATTGAAATTAAATAAATTCCACCCCAATCCGTAAGGATCGTTAAGTCTAAAAATTAAGCTCTGAGATTCATAAAGCAATAAACTTAAATAATGTGTCACGTGATAAGCAAATGCTATTGGAAGCATTGTGTGACCAAATAATAGAGATATTTCATTTAAATTTTTTCTCTCCCCACTAACTTTTATTGCAAACCAACAAGCAAATCTATAACTTAGAATGACAATCAAATTTATAGATAAAAAAGCTAAAGTTGAGAATCCGATGTCTAGTACAGATGCTCCAAAAAGGTTTCTCCAGTACGTTGTTCCTCTTAACCCATCGTAAGTAACAGTTCCAATCATTAGAAGAATGAAGTACTCCATCCCTTTTAAATTTGAGAGATTAGATATATTTTCGAGCATATTTTTTAAGACGGGTTTTGAAATAGTTAGTCTTAGCTTTGAGTACAAATGATGTAGTAAATGTAATGGATCAACCTCTATTGAGGCTTTTTGCAAAAAAAACTTACTTGTGATTGTAATGAGTAACAAGAGAAGGAAAACAACTCCAATATGAGTTGGATTTCCAGGTTTGTTCCAAACAAGCTCAAACCATGTAAGTCCCAGAAATAAAGCCGTAGCAATATATACCGAATTTGGATTTGTGTTAGGAGTTTTATAAATATCTAATGGATTAAATTTTGCATACACATCTCCAAAGAAAAGTCCCAATACTGGAACTCCAATCCAAAAAAACACCCATATGATCAATGGTGTAATGGAGGTATTTGCATTTTCATCACCAATTAAACCTGGAAGAATAAGCAGCGATAGAAGGAACCATCCAAAAACCTTTCCAATTAATGGCTGATTGTAAGTTACAAAAATTTCTTTTTTAATAAAAATGGATTCTTTCCATGATACTTTTAAAAACACAAAGGTTAAGACAATTACTAATCCAGATATGTTTAATACAGTATCAAAGGGTATAGGTAGATCTCCCACACTTCCGATACCATGGTTGAGAAACTGACTAAAAGACATATGTTTAGAGTATATTTATTTGCTTTTACAATAAGAGAGATTTATATATAATTGAATAGAATTGATAACAGGGAAATAATATGTGTGTAGTTTGTACTAGTTTAAGTCAAAAAGATTATATTGAAAGTGCATTAGCTGTAAAAAGTACAATTAATGGAGAGTCAATGACAATACCTCTAGCTAGCGCTGTTCAAAATTACCACACTATTGAACAGATTCAATCTCTACTTTTAAATGCAAACTTAATTGCAATACTATTTTAAAAAGAATCCCTACATTCTGAACAACGACCAAAAAGTTCAAGGCCATGGTCTTCTATAATAAAGAATGAGTTTTTTTCTATTGATTTAATCTCACTTGAAAGTTTTTGCTCAAATCCAAGACTTAATTCAATATCAATTACATCACCGCAGGATTTACAGAAAAGATGATGGTGGTGTTCATCTTCATGAAGCGATAGCTCGATCATGGTGGTGTTTTCTGGAGTAATAAACTCTGAAATAACATTGATCTTTTTTAAATCATTAAGAACTCTATAGAGAGTCGAAGTAGCTACTTGCCCTTTTAGATTATCTTGTAAATCTTCAACAGATATAGGTTTTTTATATTTTAACAACTGTTCTAAGACAATAATTCTTGGGTTAGTTATTGAAATGTTATTCTCAGACAAAATCTCTCTTGAACTTTTTTCCATAAAATTATTATAACAGCTTGCATTATTTTAAATGAGAACTAATCTCATAAATAATGAGAATTATTCTCATTATTTATATAAAAGGAGAGTTATGTCTGACTTTGTAGTAGTAGTTTTTGCCAGTATTGCAGCAGGACTTCTCTCTTTGTCTGTTGCCCTAATTTTATTGAGCAGTGAAAAACTATCATCAAAATTAGTAAAGTACGGTACTCCTTTTGCAGCTGGTGTTTTACTGATGATTGGTTTTAGAGATTTACTCCCAGAAGGAATTGCTGAGGAGGGAGTTCAGGTACTAAATGCTACTTTAGGTGCAATTATTATATTTTTCTTAATTGAAAAAGGTTTTAACTCATTTCACCACCACCATGAAGAAGACAGACCAAAAGATAATAAAACTCAAGGTTGGTTATTTGTTGTAGGAGATGTTTTTCATAATCTTATTGATGGTATTTCACTAGGTGGTGCATTTTTACTGGGAAGGGATACCGGTTTAATTGCAACTGTAGCTTTAATTTCACACGATATTCCATTAGAAGTGGGTGAGTTTGGAAATCAGCTAAGAGTTGGTTTTACCAAAAGACAAACAATAGTCAGAAATATTATTTCTGGTTTAACAACTGTCTTAGGAGCGGTTTTAACTTACCAAGTCGGAGGAGATCT
Organism: Candidatus Actinomarina sp.; assembly: GCA_038142145.1. Taxonomy (GTDB): domain Bacteria; phylum Actinomycetota; class Acidimicrobiia; order Actinomarinales; family Actinomarinaceae; genus Actinomarina. The sequence continues at coordinate 27,682 of JAYQJM010000004.1, forward strand.
TGATTTACCGATGGGATATTTATACGGTGGAATAGCAGGATTTTTTATTTATATAGCATTGAGTGATATTGTTCCAATAATACACTCCTCTGAAAAAGCAAGATATGGTTTACAAACAGGATTTTTATTATTTGGTTTAATTTTTGGCGGTACTGTTTCAGCATTAGCTCATGAATATATTGATGTTGGTCACAATCATGGAGAACAGGGTCATCACGACGATCATGATGAAGAAGGTCACCATGATGAAGACGATCATGATGATGAAGACGATCATGATGATGAAGACGATCATGATGAAGACGATCATGATGATGAAGACGACCATGATGAAGAAGATCATGATGAAGACGATCATGATGAAGATAATTCATCTAAGGGATGCTTAAACGATCTTTCTTCATTGAATTCTCTAGAAGCATACGTTGTTGCAATTAACAGCCCTTATGCGGGAGAAATTATTAGTGGAGATTATTTGGTTAGTGGATGTTCTTCAGCATTTGAAGGTACAGTAGTTTGGGAGCTTTTAGATATATATGGAGTTTCTGTAGATTCTGGATTTACAAATGGTGGAAGCTTCTCAGTTGACAAATTTGAATTTCTTTTAGAAACTGAGATATATAAAAATGGTAAATATTTCTTAGAGGTTTTCGAAACAGACCCTTCAGATGGTGAAAGTTCACTTAAGCTAGATGGGACAGTTTTACCAATTTATATATACAATGAAACAAGCACTTCAACCACTACTAATGTTGTAGAAGTTGAGAAGTTTTTTCTATCAGTAACTGAAGGTGTGCCAGAAAAGTTACAAATTATTGAGGTAAAGCTTGGAACTAAAGCAATTTTAGAAATCAACTCTTTAATAAGCACAGAACTTCACATTCATGGATATGACGTATATATCGATGTCCAAAAAGATGAAACTCTAGAATTAGCATTTGATTTTAATATCGCAGGAGAATTTGAAATAGAAGATCACAACTCAGGCTATGAAATAGCCAGAATTAAAGTAAATCCATAAGAAAGTAATTAAAAAATTTTCTGCGTTATAGGAATAAATTAGAATTTTTTTCAATTTATTCCTATAACAACATTTATCAAACCTTAATGGAAGGGAAAACCATTTAGATTCTATATCAGTACTAATTTGGGTTTTGCCCAGAGATTTAATTTCAGTGACACCTGTAAAAAAACCGGGCAGTGCCCGGTTAAAAAACAAAAACAAAAGGGCACTTACTTATGTATACGCCACCAATGCCAGTTGTTTAATTTGTACATATTGATAATTTAAATTAAAGAATATGACATTGCAAGTTAATTATGTAAACAATTTGTTAACTATCTAATGAAATCAAAATGTATATATACCATCATTAAACCTAACATTGAACTCATGAATAAAATAATTCACTCAGTCAATTTAACAAAAATTTATGGTGAGAAGGAAACAAGTGTTACCGCATTAGACAGCATCAATGTTGAATTTAAAGAAAACGAATTTACTGCAATCATGGGTCCATCAGGTTCAGGAAAGTCAACTTTACTTCATTGCTTAGCAGGATTAGACAGACCAACATCTGGTCAAATATTTCTAAAAGAAGATGACATATCAACTTTAAACGATAAGCAATTAACTAAAATTAGAAGAGACAGCTTTGGATTCGTATTTCAGGCTTTTAACTTAATCCCTACTTTAACAGCAGAAGAAAACATCACACTACCAGCATCTATTGCAGGAAGAAAACCAGATATGGACTGGGTAAAACAAGTAGTTGAAACAGTAGATATAGGAGATAGGTTAACACACAGACCTAATGAGTTATCTGGTGGTCAGCAACAGAGAGTAGCTGCTGCTAGAGCGATGGCTACAAAACCTGAAGTAATTTTTGCAGATGAGCCTTCAGGAAATTTAGATTCTAAATCAAGCAAAGAACTTTTAAGTTTCATGAAGTCCGTAGTTGAAGAGCTTAACCAGACAATCATCATGGTCACACACGATCCCTACGCTGCTTCCTACGCCAATAGAGTAATAATGCTTAAAGATGGAAGAATTGCTAGTGACTTAGACCAACCAACACAAGAAGAAATTGTTGCAGAGGTTACGGCTTTAACGAACGTCTAATGTTTGGATTTACAAAGCGCCCGCTTTTCCTGATAGCCTGGAAAAATTTAAAAACCTATCCAGTAAGGATATTTCTAACAACATCATCCATCATTCTTGGGGTAGCAGTTATTATTGCTTCAAATATTTTTTCGGAAAGCAATAAATCCGCATTTGATAACTTATTCTCAGGCATTTATGAGGGAGTTGACTTAGTTGTGCAGCCAATTCAGGAGGATTTTGCTGAGGGATTTAGTGGTGATGGTGGTCAAGGGCCAATTTCATTTGAAGTTTAAAAAATACCTGATGAAAGAATTGAAGAGATTTCAAATCTACCAAGTGTAAAAGCAGCTTGGGGTGAAGTATTGGGTTTTGCTCAGTTCATAAAAATTGTAGATGGTGAAACAGTATTAATTTCAAATGGATTTGCTCCAACATTTGGGGCTGCTTGGGATAGCAATCCATATGCAGCACAGTGGTCATTAGTTGAAGGAGAGCCACCAACTAATACAAAAGAAGTAGTCATGGATGTTGTGACCGCAGAAAATCATGATTTTTCTGTTGGAGATAGAGTGACAGTTTTGGCTGGCGCAACTCCCGCATCATTTACAATTGTTGGAATTGCAGAGTTTGCTAATGTAGGTGCGCCAGGCGGAGCAACCTTTGCATTATTTGAATTCAGGACTGCTCAAAAATTATTAGATTCAAGAGGCGAAGTAGATTTAATAAATGTAGTTATAGAAAATAATTTTGATATTAATGATGTTAAAACTGAAATAACAAACTTAGATTCAGAAAATTTAAATGTAATAAACGCTCAAGAAGCTGCAGCTGAACAAGCTGATTCTATCAAGCAAGGCTTAGATTTTTTAATACAATACTCAACGTATTTGCTGGTATCGCAATATTTGTTGGCGCTTTTATCATTCAAAATACATTTCGAATCCTTTTACTCCAAAGAACAAAAGAGCTTTCGCTACTTAGAGCTCTAGGTACATCAAAAAGACAAATTTATAGATTAGTAATTTCTGAATCTCTGTTTATGTCTGTAATTGGATCTGGTTTGGGTATTGCTCTTGGTATTGGTTTAGCTGTTGCAGTGAAAGAAGGATTGCAATATTTTGAGTTTGGACTACCAGACGGACCACTAGTTTTAACAACAGAAGCTGCAATAACAGGATTAATTATTGGAATAACTGTTACAATTTTATCCTCTTTACTTCCAGCTAGAAAAGCCTCTCAAGTAAGTCCAATGGAAGCGATTAGAGACAGTGTTTCAACACCTAGGAGGAAATCCTTATTTATTCGATTGGTTTTTGGTTCGCTCATTTCTGTCGCTGGATTTGGAATGTTATTTGGTGTTTTATACGATTTCCTAGATCTTCCGACTTTGTCCTCTCTGCAACAAGTAGGGTTTGGCGCAGGTGTAATATTTATTGGAATCTCTGTAATAACCCCATCGATTACAAAACCTTTTGTTTTTCTTTTTGATAAAGCTTATAACTTAGTTTTTGGAATTCTTGGTAAATTGGCTACAGAAAATTCAAAAAGAACACCAAGAAGAACTGCTTCAACAGCATCAGCTTTAATGATTGGATTAACTTTAATATCTTTAGCAAATGTTATAACGACTTCATTCAAGGCACAGGCAGAGTCTTTAATAAGTGAGGTAATACTTGCTGACTATCAAGTAAGTGCTTCAAATGTGTTTGTTTCACCTGGAATTCCGACAGGTTTATCGGAAGAGCTTCTAGAGCTAGATGAAGTAACAAAACTTTCTAGAACAAGAGCTACTGTTGTTGGCTACAACCAGCGACCACTTATTCTTGGTGCCGTTGACGAAACTGTCTTTGATCTTGTAAAAACAGACGATATATCTGGAAATAGAAAAGACTTTCTAAAAAAAGATGCAATAGGAATACTTAAACAAACTGCGGAAAGAGAAGAACTCTTTGTAGGAGATGAGGTTGTATTGACAATTCCTGAAGAAGGAGAGAGGACATTTACTGTAACTTATATATTTGACTGGACCACGCAACCACCTGCTGAATTTTTTGTACTTCTTGAAAACAACACTTTTTTTGCTGACGAATCACTTGATACAGAATTGTATTTCAATGTAAATAAAAAAACTCCTGAACTAGAGGAGAAAATAAATGCGATTGTTGATGAATACCCTGGTGTTGAAGTAAGAGATGAAGACGGGCTTGTTGAAGAAGCAAATAATCAAATCCAATTACTTTTGAATGTAATTTATGGATTCCTTTCCATATCTATTTTTGTAGCTCTATTTGGTATCACTAACACACTCTCTTTATCGGTGTATGAAAGAACAAGAGAAATAGGGTTAATGAGGGCAATCGGAACATATAGAAAACAAATACGAAGAATGATTTTTATTGAGTCTTCTATTATTTCAATATTTGGTGCAGCACTAGGTACAGGATTAGGAATATTTTTTGCTTGGAGCTTGATTCAGGCATTAGCCGACGAAGGATTTACTGTATTTGCTGTTTCCATTCCGCAAACATTTTTGTGGATTGGCATTGCAATAATTGCTGGAGTCATTGCAGCAATACTTCCTGCTATTCGAGCAGCAAGACAAAACATACTTGAAGCTATCTCCTACGAGTAAATATTTTTTAACCTTACAATATTCCTATGGCTCAAGAAGAAATAGTTAAGTTATTATCTGAAATGGTAGAAATAAAATCTATTAGCTCAGACAAAAACCATAGAGATGATGTTGATTCTTCAGCGCAATTTGTCCAAAACTTGTTTGCAGGTTTAGGGTTAAATACTCAAGTTGTCAAGGTTGCAGGAGGAATGCCAGCCGTTGTAGCTCACACAGAAATTGATCCTTCCAAAAAAACCGTGCTCCTTTATGCTCACCACGACGTACAACCAGTGGGGGATATAGATTTATGGAACACCGAACCATTTGATCCTGTAGTAAAAGATGGAAGACTGTATGGCAGAGGATCAGGCGATAATAAATCAGGAGTAGTTGTTCATTACAATGTCGTAAAACAGCTCTTGAGTGATTTACCAGTAAATATCAAAATTTTTATCGAGGGAGAAGAGGAAATAGGATCTCCTACAATGTCTGATTTCATTGAACAAAACAGAGAAGCGTTGGAAGCTGACGTTATTGTTATTGCTGATTCAGGGAATGTAAAAATTGGCGTACCAACTATTACGACCACATTAAGAGGTCTTGTTGATGCAATTATCGAGGTCGACCAGCCAATGAGACCGATACATTCTGGTGTCGGCGGAGGAGTTGTTCCCGATGCTTTTATGGTGTTAAGTAGGATTATTGCTTCTTTTCATAATGAAAAAGGCGAACTCATGATTGAAGGTTTAACTCCTACAGATATGCAAGTAACTGAACTAGAAGAATCCTTTTTAAAAAAAATGCTTGGGTCAGATGAAATCAATCTATTTGATACAGAGAGTATTTCAAAAAGACTTTGGTTAGAACCAGCATTAGATGTATTAGCTATTGATGCACCGCCAGTTAAAGATGCTGTAAATTTAGTCATTCCAAAAGCGAGTGCAAAAATTAGCTTGAGACTTCCCCCAACCGAAAACCCAGAGCATGCAATGAAAATGCTTGAAGAGCATGTTATGAAAAATATTCCATGGAATGCTTCTGTTAAATTTATTCCAAACTCAAAAGGTTCTGGTGTAGTTGCAGATCCTAATAAACCATTTACAACAGAGTTAGTTAAAAATTTTAACTCGATCTGGGACAATGAGACTGCTTACATTGGCGTTGGTGGATCAATACCTTTCGCCAATGATTTTGTTAGGGAGTTTCCTAATGCAGAATTGGTATTAGTTGGTGCTGCTGATGAAGAACTAGGAAATGCACATGCACCAAATGAAAGTGTACAAATTGACCACATTGAAATGCTTATAGAAAGTCTTGTTAAAACTTTAAAAAATATTTCTTAATTTATATGGAAATAGGCATAGATTCATTCGCAAAGAAAACTCAAACTAATGAAGGAGGCACTGTTCAGGACGATGCCCGTGCTATGTCTGAGCTAATTGAGAGAATAGTCCATGCAGATAAAGTAGGTTTAGATATTTTTGGTCTGGGGGAACATCACAGAGAAGAGTTTTTAGACTCGGCTGCACATAATATTCTTGCAGCTGCAGCAGCAAAGACAGAAAACATTAGGCTTACAAGTGCGGTTGCTGTAATTAGCGCAATGGATCCAGTTAGATTGTTTCAAAATTATGCAACATTAGATTTAATTTCAAACGGAAGAGCAGAGATAGTCGCAGGAAGAGGTTCGTTCACAGAAGCATTTCCTCTTTTTGGCTTAGATTTTAATGATTATGACGACCTCTATGCCGAAAAGCTGGACCTTTTACTAAGAATTAGAGATGAAAACAAAGTTACGTGGTCTGGAAAATTTAGACCACCTTTAGAAAACCAGACAGTTTATCCAAGACCATTGCAAGAGAAACTGCCTGTGTGGGTTGGAGTTGGTGGAACACCAGCTTCTTTTGTTAGGGCAGGGGCACTAGGCCTTCCATTGATGGTTGCAGTTATAGGTGGAGAAACTCACAGATTTAGACCTTTAATAGATTTATATTACGAAGCTGCAGAAAAAGCAGGTCATGATAAATCTTCTCTAAAAGTAGGTCTTCATTCACTCGGATTTGTAGCAAACTCAAAAGAAGAAGCTATTGAGAGATATTATCCAGGATATAGAATTTGGTTTAATCAAATTGGAAAAGAGCGTGGCTGGCCACCAGTTACTATGGAGAGATTCGAGCAACAAATCGGCGACTTGGGTGCATATTAGAAGAGGCAGTAGCAGGCTTAATAAAGAACCCTAAAGAATTAGTTAGGACAATGTAGTGTTTGGAAACTATGTTTGACTTCCCTGTTGGATACAAAAGAAAGGAAAGTTATGGACACTTTTAAAAGACGAAATAAAAAATATTAAAATGCTGACAAGAGTTATTGCTGTTGCGGTCTTGGTTAACTTTGCAATACTTGCAGCTGTTGGTTGGATTTGACTCTGTTGGTTTTAGATCCAACTTATGGACCAATTACAGCGATTCTCAAAGAGAGCGATTACTTTTTGTACATCAGGATTTTTGATGGGTATATGTTGTATTTGATTAAAAAAGACATTTGATCTAGCACATATGCACAGCGTACTATTTGTAGCGGTATGCGTTCAAATGATTTTTGCTCTAGACTCTGTTTTTACCTATAACAGCGTTTTGAAACTGTTTTAGATTGCAGACAATTGGAGCGGTTTCTGGTTCCATTTCAAATACAATATTTTTCATATATGGCATGTATGCATATTTGTTAGTAAGTGGTGACCATAGAATTTGTTAAGCAAGAGAACTCAAACCGTTGGTGAAATATTTGCAGGAATAATAGTTCCCGTATCTGTATTTACTTTTTGGTTTGATTCCAGCTGTCCAATGTAGGGCATTATTCATATTGGTGGAGTAATTCTGTACCCACTTTTCATGATTGGTATCGGCGACTAGCTACTAGGAAACTATACGGAATAAACCTTCGAAACAATTAAATAAATGAAAAAGTTTTTTCAAGGTAGTATTTTTTTATGCATAAAAGACGTTATGACATAGATGCTTTGCGATCAATAGCAATGTTTATTTTTTTAATTTCTTATCATTTAGGTATAAACTTCCATTGCTCCATATATCGCATTTGTTCAGAACAAAAGAGTCACAGATATTTTTATGGACTTAATTCTAGAAGCTTTCTGAACACCTGAGAATCCCCCCTTGTTTTCTTGTAGCTGGAATTGCCCTCCGTTTATCTTTCAAAAAAGAGGTAAATCTCAAATCTTAAAAGAAAGATGGAAAAATATTGGGGCTTCCTTATATTTTTGATCACTTACCACAACAAGCTGTTATTTGTCGCAATAGCTGCAACTTATTATGAGGGGTGGTCGGATGAATATCTTTGGAAGCTCCAGACAATTTTGATGGTATTCATCTATGGTTTTTAAAAAATATACTTTTTTGCTTGGTGCTTATTCCAGTACTGAATCTAATTTCAACTGGATTCAAAAGTAAATATTATTTCAAAGCTTTTAGACATTCCTGCAAATATTGGGTGTTTTCTATCCCAGTAATTTTAGAGGGACATTTGTTTAACAATATAGACTAAACTTGATTGCGCAAGATACCAGTCATGGTTTTGTTTTGGGATTTATATGGTTTTATGGGTATTGTCCTTGTTTCTCAGGGTGATAGTTTCTGGAATTCCAAATAAAAGAAATTGGAAAATACATCTATTTATAGGATTTGGTTTGTATTTTTATAGATTAATAAATAGTTTTGAAACCGGCCTAGCCATTGATAATCGCTTAATTGCATTTGAGTCATTTAATTTTATTTTGCAATGCTTGGATTAGGCGGGTAACTCATCTTAATAAAAGCTCACCCCAGCTCACCTACTATACAAACAGCAGTTTATCCGGTTTAAATGTACATATGCCAGTTCAGATGGGTTTGATGTATGGTTTCAGCTGATTCAATTTTTGGACATCATTATTATCAAGTTTCCATTGGTTTTATTCTTAATTATTTGCAAGTTTGACAATTTACATTCAATTAAAAATATAAAGGTTAAGAATGTTTTTGGAAAGATTTGTTTTACAGTAAATACAAATGAAGAATGGAAAGCATCATGAGGATCACGATATATTTAGGACTAATCACCTACTTGTTTGTTTCAGATAGAAAATTTTGCAAGAAGGCTTGTCCAACTTCCAGAACTATTATTAAATAATTTTTAACCTATGGTTATTGACTAGTTAAAAGATTTCTCAGAGGTGCAATATATTAATCTGGCAAATTTATAGAAGAGACAAGTTACAAATTTAATTCTAAAGCAGTTTGGGTTGCTGGGATAGGAGATGCTCTTTATGTTACAACAGGTAAAGCAGCTGGAAAAGTGAAGCGAATCAAAAAATGATGGAAAAGCAACTATCCATGAAACAAATCAGTCAGGCTCCCAAAAACTTTTTTGAAGATTTATCTTTAGCAAAATCATAGATGACCCAACTGAAAAACAGGATGGCATAAAAGCCATTACTAAAAAATACGGGCTTATGGCAAAAATGATGATGCGAGGACCTGGTACAGGTGATTCATAATAAAACTAGAAAATCCTGAATAATTACAATTTCACAAGAGTTATTTATTTGTGGAAAATAAAATCACAAGCATTTACTATTGTGAACCTATTGCAAAAGCTCACGAGTAATGTGATTGCTAAACATATACAACTTAAAAGTCCAAAATATGCAATGGAAACACTGATATAGTTTCTTTTAGATTTTTCAAGCTTAATTACTGAATAATTTGTTATGGAGCAATTACAGAAGTATAAAAAAGAACTCAGTTTTTTGTATTAGTCTTCAACAACATCAAAATATAAAACCGGCCTATTGTTCCACGATTGGATAAAAGAATATCAGCATAATAAGCAGAGTTAAATTTCTCATGTTGTTTTTTACCTAGAAGTTAATGGAAGATACTATTCTTGACATTGCAACAACCCTACTTATCCCAAGCATAAGAGCTAGTAAAACAGAAGCGGATGCAATGGTGGACGCAATAGAAATTAAGAATGAAACTTGTCTTGATGAATCTTGATAAGTCAAAAGCTACTTTTAAAGGGGTCGAAGAGTTTTGAATTATCAATGGATCAACTATTCCAAGTGTTGTTTATAAGTTGTTTAGGAAGTATAACGTCACAGTGATGCAAAGACCTACAAAGAATTGCTTTGGGGATTATTGTTTCTGGGTTTTGAACCTCTTCACCAAAAGTAGCTAGACGGGAAATTTTGTAAAGGCAAAAAACCAAATACTACTGCTCAAAAGTAGAGATTCTATTGTTAGCCCTTCCGTAATAGTGCTATTAGTTGGAAAATTGAAGCTCTCCAAAGAAATTGATAATACGTGAAAAGATAAGAATTCTATGATACAGAATAAACAAACCATTTTTAGCTACCGATGCAGTTTTTTTTTTGTTAAAAATAACTCACTATCAAAACCCCTACAACTAAAGCCGCCCCCGCAATTTTATGCGACGAAGGAAACAGATAGTTGCCAAAGGTTAAAGCAATAGCAACTGAACTAATAATTTTCCAACAAGAAAACTATTCCTGCCACTAAAGAGTACTTTATTCCCAAGAATCTTTCTTGCATATAAATATGTAAACAGCCTTCAGAACTATTGTTAAATTACTGTGCAGATGAGCTTGCATTCGAAAATGCTACAATGCTTGCAATTAATAATCCAAAAACTAAAGAGTACGAGGAAACAATGCTGCTGGGGCAATATTTACGAATAATCCAGCACTAATCAAACCATTGAACTCATCCCCAGAAAAACTGAGTTGCGTAAAGTTAAAGTTCTAAAAAAGCAGGCTGATAGGTATTAGAAAAACTATTTAATAATGGCAGAAATTAAATAAAGGTTTGATGAAAATAGGGCAGTTATTAATAAAGAAAATTCAAGCATGAAAACTATGATGTGTCCAGAGTGTGGATTTTTAGTAGGAACTTGGATTGATGCAAGTGCTTTATAGTTATCTCAACGGTGAATTAGAGTCTTTTTTTACTGATTTGGCATCCAGATGTTGAAAGTTCCGGATTTCACCTGGTTTTCTGTGCTTTGCAATGTTTTCAACCTCTTCGATTTAAGGTTTGAAAATAGCTGCTCATTGGAGTTTTGGGTGCTGTAATCTTTGGAATTGGTGGGGGTTTAGATTTAGTTTTGATACTTTTCTAGGGATAGAACAAGGAGTAGAGCCTTTATTGTCACCCTCACAAGACTTAATGCTTTTTCTCGGAAAGCTTTTTGATGCTTGCAACGTATTGTCTTCCAATTTAGAAGCGCTCTTTCAACAATTGCAGATTAAAACATATTTGGATGATGCGTTGATGATCATAACTTTTATAACTCAATTTTTGCACCCATAATTGGAGAATTCATTTTTGGTACGGATTTGAAGAGCTAGCAGCAGGATCATTATTTTTTCATGCTTTGTTAGCGTGTATGGTATTTGTTTTCATTATAAGATTTAGACCCACGAAAAAAACCAAGTATTCATTATGTACTTCATGTCTTTCTTATACCTATCTTCGTTTCATTCTGTGCAGTGACTTACAGCTTATGGTTGCCATACTTTTCTGGGGGACATTGTTTGGCTATTTAAGTTCTCAAATTACAAACTGGTATTACAGCACAGAAAGTAAACAAAAGATGCAGATTGCCACCTCTCTTATTGCAGGGACTTATGGTCTGTTGTTTGTTCTTTATTTATTTGCTACAAGTAATTATTTTGAGCAAGATATGGTTTGGAGATTTTATGGGTTAGGTGGACTCGTAACAGTTCCTCTTCTCTTTGGGTATATGATTGGTAGTTTAGGAGTTAGTCCTATCACAAAGGAAGTAGTAAAGAACTAAACTAATAAGTTTTAAGTTCGTCACTATCCATAAAAGAAACATTGTTAAATTCTTTTAATCGGAAAAAATGCCCTGAAGAAATCTTGGTAGATTTTGAAATTGTATGACCTGCATGTCTAGGTAAAAATTTTCTCCAAGTCCATGGATATAGAGGCATATTTAAGAAATATGAAATAAGTACAGACATTGTTCCAGCATGGGAGATAATTACTAGCTTTTCAGTCTCGTTACTATCAAGATTGAATAAACGGTCATATTTGTTATCAATACTGACTACTCCGAGTTCATTTAAATGCTCTCCTAGCTTCGTGATAATATTTTCACTAAAAGATTTCATGTACTCGCCATGATTTGTTAACAACCACTCTTCAAAAGACTTATGTTTCTTTTACAAAAAACTCTTCAATTTCTTTGGTTGATTTACCAATTAAATCAACTTTTCACTATCCCTCATTTCCTGAAGCCACCATGAACAATAATATTTTCTGAAATGCCAGCATCTTTAAAAGGTGCAAGTGTTTGTTGTGCTCGTAAAAAAGTGGAGATACCCATATTTCATCTACTCCCCACCCTTTGTTGAAAATGCTTGATGAAAAGAAAGCTTGTTGATTGCCTTTTCAGTTAAACCAGGGTCGAGGTTATATTCATCATTTTTCAGCCACTCTGGTTGGCCGTGTCGTATAAGTACAATTTCCATTACAAAAACAACAATAGCCAAATTGAGTTATTCTGATAACAAAAGAAATAAAATTATGGAAAAAAAAGTTATATAGATCACAATCAAAAATGATGCCCATATTCCTTACTGGGTTGTCACTCAGTTATTTGTCACTAGATAATATTTTTAATGGACCTTTAAGAGATTTCTTAAGTAATTATATTTCTTTAAATGAGTTTGGTTCAAATGTTCGCGAAGAGGTTTTGTATTACATTATTTTATTTATTGGAGGCTTTCAACTATTTACAGCAATACAAAGTTACTTCCAACCAGTTATCGAAATTACAGAATATAAAATTGCAATCAGGACATCTGAAAAAAATTATTTACTGTTATCAAAAAATATACAAGATTTAAGAAAAGTGAACCTAGATGGCGAGTATCTTAAATTTCTTTTGACGATGCAGAATGCTCTGTTTTGATCCAAAACATCGATGAGGTAGAGCTGCAAATAACTTTAGACCATTTAAATGCCTAAGATGTTCGCGAAAAAATAGATTAACGAATATCTTGCCAAACTACTCATTATTAGGTAAATTTATAAAACACTAAAGAAAAAAAAGTCGCAAGACCGAAAATGATTTAGTCAGAAAATCCCGGAGGGTCGCAAGATCAACTGGGATTTTTGCTTTCCAGCTAAATTCTTATATTTTTTCAATCCTTTGTTTTTGAGTGGAAATATTTAGTGTAAACTTTTTGTATGAGAAGATTTATCATAATTTCAATAATTCTTTCATGTTGTGGAGGTTCAGCAGAACCCCTTCCTAGTCAAGTTGATGAGGAACCAAAAGTAGCTGAGCAAGTGCTCGCCAATGAAGATAAAAAACAAGAAACCACTACAACACAACAAGAAACTACTACAACACAACAAGAACCACTACAACAGTTCCTGATGCAGTACTTTCTAATATTAAAAATCTCAAAACTAGAGGAGTCAGTCCACATATGGAAGTTGTTGATAGTACTACTATAAGAATCTTTTATTCAAGTCTTGATGTCATGGGGCTAGCTGTAGATCTTTGTGATTTTGATTTAAACTGTACAAGACAAGGAGTGGTTAATAGAGTTCAAGACCTTACATTAATTACAACTCTTGATGGAGTGGAACGAGGATACTTTGTTGAGCTTAAATCCAAATACAAAATCAAAAGAAATTTATACAGCTATCTTCAGTGAAGATGGGCTAAGTTACACCGATACGAAAGCTTTAGGATTTAGTGATGGAGGAAGCATGGCGTGGGGAGTTCCTGATGCAGTGCTGTTACCTGATGGAAGGGTGAGACTTTATTGGGTTGCTGAATCAGAAGGAATGCGTGGAGAGAAAATAGTTAGCGCAACTTCTGAAAAAGCACTTTAGGCATAAATTTCATTCGGGATCCTGGATACAGGTTTGAAGATGGATATGTAGACTTTGAAGTTCTAATTGCAGAGAATAATAATTGGAAAGCCGTGTTCTCTTACTCTCCAGAAGGATTACCAAAAATTCCCCAAAGTATTTTTTATGGAACTTCTAAAGATGGGCTTGATTGGGAATTTACAGGAAATCCAATATCTCCTCTTGATGTTAGCTATTTAGATCCGACAGGAATATTACTTGACGACGGCACTTATTTACTTGTTTCTTCAGTGGCACCTAACGAGTTGGGGGATAGAGAATACATCTTGTATTCTATGATATTGACTTTACCGTAGGCAAATATCATTTAGTGCTTCAAACAACTTGTATAATTCCTTTTAGTTGAAGTTTTTTTCAAATAGATAGTTATCTATCCACTCACCATGAAGTTGACCAATCTTCTTTCTAATGCCGACTTCTCTAAAACCATGTTTTTTTCAAAAAAAGCTTTTGAAGGTTTATTCAGAGTAAATAGTTGTGCTTGTGAGTCCAATATCCAGTTTTAAGAGCAGAACGCTCAAGAGTCTCATAAAGAGTTTTACCAACTAATTGCTTTTGGTGATCTGGATGTACATAAATTGAGATTTCACCTACTCCTTCATAGGCACATCTGGATGAAACTTTAGTTAATATTCGCCCCAACCCAGAATTTCCACATCTTTGATGCAAACAAATCCATTCTCTTTATCAATTTTATTTATCCATGTTTCAAATTCAATCGGAGGAGAGGTCTCGAAAGTTGCAACCACCAGTATCAATTCCGAGCTGATAGATTTCTCTTATTTCAGACCAGTCCGCCTTTGTAATTTTCCTTACTTCCATAAGTAAATTTTATTCATATAACTTCGAATTTATAAGTTTTATGCATAAAAGTTCGCGAAAAAACAAGATCAATTTTCTTGCCAAACTACTCATTATTAAGTAAATTTATAAAACACTAAAGAAAAAGAAGTCGCAAGACCGAAAATGATTTAGTCAGAAAATCCCGGAGGTCGCAAGTCAACTGGATTTTTGCTTTGCAATCAAAATATTTAAAAGTCATACATATGATGACAAAACCGCCTTTAGATAAAGGTAATCTTTTTTTTGGACACTCTATAAAATTTAAGCAACAATGCTTTCGATGAGTTAAAAACCTTCAGAAAAAATATGGCGATATCTTTGATTTCTATTTTACATAAAAAGAGTAACCATGTTCGTGACCCCTAGTGCAACTAAGCATATTTTCCTAGATGCTGAGGATAATTTTTCATCTAAACATGGTTGGGAGTTCTCATTAGGAAAGACATTCGAAAATGGTTTGATGTTACGAGATTTTGATGACCACAGGTTTTTCAGAGGACTTCTTCAAGATTCTTTCAGAAGAGAAGCTTAGCTAATTATTTAGAGATAATACAACCTTTGCTTGATACTTGGATTGAAGAACTTAAAGAAAGTAAATCCATTCACCTTTATGCAACTACGAAGCAGTTGATGTTTAAAATTGCTCTCGATTTATTTTTGACGAAGTTGACACTTCTAGACAAAAAGAATTGGAGAAACTGTTCACAGATGCAATAAAGTCTGCAACGTCGGTAGTTAGGGTTCCACTACCTTTACCAAGCTTAGAAAAGGTCTTAAAGCTAGACAGTCTTTGCTTAAGTATTTTGAAAGCAAGGCTGAAAAACGTTAACACGGAATCTAATACCTTGTTTGCAGAATTAGTTAAAACCAATAAACACGAAGGTGGTTTGAGTAATTATGAAATTGCCGAGCATATGATATTTTTACTTCCTTGCTGCGCATGACACCACAACAAGCACTTTGACCACAGCTATTCACCATCTCTCTACAGATAAACAGTTTTACGACGAGTTAAAAGAGGAAGCAAAAGAGATTTCTCTTACTAATACTTCAGATTTAAAAAATGGTATTAAAGGAGAGTCTTTATTTGAAGAAGCTATGCGAATGTATCCTCCAGTTCCTTTTTCCTTTTACGTTATGTTATGAGAGATACTGTTGTTGATAACTATGAACTTGATGCAGGAACATATGGTCGCTATCGGTCCTTTGGTTTTACACAACGATGAGCGATACTTTCAGAATCCAGAACAGTGTGATCCACGTAGATTTTTAAATGTAGATGAACCCAATGAGGCTTATTATCCATTTCTGGAGGTGCGCATACCTGTATTGGAAAAATTCTTTGCTAGTTATTTGTTTAAAAACGTTATATACAAATTAGTTTCGAACATTGATGAGATTTCCTCAACTGAACCACTAATAATTAACCCTGCACCTATTCCTTTCCAAAAAAGACGTAAAAATACAATTTACAATAAAAAAGAAAAAAATAAATGACTTCCTGTGGCTGTAATTTTTGGTTTATTAGTGCTCCTGTTAAAGTGGTTCAAGGCACAAAAGGAAGTCTTAAATATAAGTTTAGTGATAAATTATTAGATATTTATAATACGTATTTA